>JAOZNG010000123.1 GCA_029933895.1 archaeon | reverse complement strand
GAAGTTTAGATACAATCACGAAGATATTTTCGCTGTTGTGTGTGCGGCAACTTTTAGATAAACTGCGTAACATATTTTTGAGCTGACTGAAAAACTCTGCGGACGCAGGTTTCCCACACTTCATATGGGAAACGAGCTTAACAGGGCTTAAAGGGTTCATTCGTCGTTCGCCAAGCTCACTCCTCATTATCCCAGATTTCTTGTCGGCGACAAAAAACTTCCCTTAATTGTTAACGGAACTTCAGGGATTTATCTGTCGGAGAGAGAGGTTTTATAAGGGATCTTACGTAATTGTTTATCATGGGAGCTAGGTCGGTGATTTTATTGATTCTTGTTGTGGTTACAATAGCTCTTGGTTTCTTTTTTCTAAAACATGCCTCAACCAATCAATTAAAAAATGGTGTGGATGACTCCGTCACTACGGGGCCTCCTGATGCAGAGATAACGAAACATAAGGAGACATGGATAAATCCCAGAAACCCACATCTAGGCAAATCGATGCCTGATGCAGAGATAACGAAATACAAGGGGACATGGATGCCCTTCTTAAGGGAAGTCCGGATAGCTTTAGGCGACATTGATGGCCTTAAATCAGACGGCATCAACATTGTTGCAATCGGAATCAAGATATGTGGAGATGAAGAATTCTATGTCTGTGAAGATGAAGACGAAATAAAGAACGCGATAAACGAGTTCCACAAAAACGGCATTAAAACATTCTTAATCCTGAACCCCGCACACCCAGATAGCGGCATAGACCCATATTCCCCTGAAACAGACGAGAAACATCTGTTAGATAAACTCACTCCACTTGTATTGAGGTGGTCTGTTATCGCTGAAGAGCACGGCGTTGAGATGTTTTGTCCTATAAACGAACCACAACTATTGTCTCATGAAAACAGGGATGATGTCTCTAATTGGGCGCAAGAGATATTACCCCTGATTAGAGAGAGATATGATGGAGAAATTGTTTTTGAGGTTCAAGGTGCTAAAGAAAACATATATAACTTAACCGGCTACGCTTATGTTGCAGACGGAGGACTCACATGCACCAATGACATTGTTGACCACCCCGAATGGATAGAGCATTTAATTGATGAAGAATTATCAGCACTGAAAACAACATATCCAGCCCATAAATACCTGTTTTTTGGTGCAGGTGCTTTCACCGGACCAGACTATTACTGGTGGGAGCCAATCGCAGTTGAAAACATGGAAGATAATCCCCATGGATGGCCGGAAGACTTTTTCACTGTTTCTTTCAAATCACAAGCTGACTTTTATGACATGTTCTTCAATAAAACATGGAGTGAAGTGGATGGATACTTCCTTCCCGTCTATAAAGGCTGGGAATACAGAAACAAATCCGCTGAAGAAGTAATCAGAAACTGGTTTAAATCAACAACTCCACCCTAAGGGGTGGAGTATGAACCTATAAAGCCGGATAGTGTGGGGCATTCATCTGCGACTTTAAAGACGCAGTACAAGCGAGTTCTGCTCGCTGTACACAAACCCTCTCCACGTTTGTCGTATTCTGCCGACTTTGTAATAAACAGGATACTGAACTGGAGGAAGAGCAGTTGTAGACCTTAGTGATTTTTGATAAATGCTGTGGCTTCATTCTCTGTGGGGTAGCAGCTGCTTCCCATACCTTTAGCTGACAGGGATGCTGCAGCGTTAGCAAACCTGCCAGATTCCTCCAAACCAAAACCCCTGCACCTCCCGTATATGAACCCTGCAGCAAACACATCCCCTGCACCAGTGGAATCTACTACATCAACCTGGAAGGGTTCAACACTGAGTCTCTTTCCCATGCCTGCGATAAAAGATCCCCTGGAGCCCAGCTTCAAGGCGATGATTTCTGGGCCCATGCTCTGCAGGGAATCACATACCTCCTCCACATCATGTAATCCTGTTATGGCCTCAGCCTCCCTCAGGTTAGGGAAAAAGATATCCACAGCTTCAAGGGTCTCTATCACAAGCTCCCTGTCCCTCTCACCCCAACCCCTTGGATCCCAGCCGGTGTCAAAGGAACAAGTCATTCCTTTATCGCGGGCATGAACAAGCAACTCCTTGGTATGTTCCCTTAAACCCTGCAGGAAAAAACTGGCGACATGCAGGAACCCTCCCTCAACCAGCTTTAAATCAATATCCTCTATTCCAAACTCCCTGTTGGAGCCGGGATAGGTTAAAAAAGACCGGCTGCCGTCCCTGAAAGTTAAGGCATAAGTAACCCCTGTTCTGGAGCCTCTGGCTAGACACAGGTCCACGCCAGAAAGCTCCTTTTCAAGGAGGTTTCCATAGATGTCGTCTCCAGCCTTCCCAAATAACCTTGTTTTTAAACCAAGCCTGGAGATGGCTTTAGCGAAGTTCGCAGCACAGCCACCTGAAGAAACAAACAAATCATCCACCAAAACCTGTGAATCCCTGCCAGGCATTTCTTTCAGGTTAGAGCAAACAAGGTCTACATTGATGTCGCCTACAGAGGTAACCTCCACTTCCATCATAAACCCTTAATCTTTTCCGAAAAATCCTTCCTGAGCTGGTCTCCTATGAACTCACCCCTAAAGTAGTCTACTTTTGCTGCAATAGCCAGCTTTGCTGCGAATTTTCTGGAGATCCCTCCCCTCTTTTTCATGGAAGCGCCCCTGATTTCAGGTAACGTGAATATTATTCCATGCTTGGGCGGCTTCTTCCCCTTCCTCAGGAAACGAAAGAATGCATCCTCTGCACCAAGAACCTGGACGGTGGATGCGGGCATCTTAGCCAGCCTCTGAAGGCTCCCGGCTAAAGAAATCAACCTGGCTCCCAGAAGAGGGCCTGCCAATGCATTAAGGTTCGGCGCCATCTCTTTCATGGCGTCCTCTATGTATGACTCAATATCTGACTTCGTCTTGTTTAACCTCAATATGGATTTCGCCAGAGCTTTCACAGCCATGTAGTCTCTTTCAGAGAAATCCACTCCAAGGGTTTCCTTTTTAGCCTCCTCAATTCCCTTTGCCATGTCAGGGTGTAGTCTGTCTGAATTCTTAAGGTCTCCTTCAACCAGCGAAACATAGGCTTCATCGCCCCTAACAAGGTAATCCATCTCCGGGAAACAGTAGGAGTAGAACTCCCTCAGCCTCTTGCTTAGTTTGTTCGATGACTCCTCCAGTTCATCAATGGAGTTCACTGCCTGTATGATAAGCTGATCTCTCTCCACCTCCCGAACCCTCCTCTTTGTTATCTCCAGATTAACCTGTGACAGGAGTGTCATAAATTTCTTCTCCCTGAAGCCGATCTGGGAAGCAATATCCATGTCGTCTACAGTCCCCCCTTCTTTAACGAACCTTAGGTCCTCCATGTCTCTGGTGTCAAGTTCCCTGAACCTGCGCGGGTTTCTCACACCCAAAACCCTGTTTCCTGTTTCATACAACCGGTGTATTAACTCTTCCTCCTCTCTGCAGAAGGATTTCTCTACAGCAATAATCCTGTCTGCGATTTCCACAGGGTTCCGGGGGAACAGGATTTTTTCCATAACCCTGCCATCTCTGAGTGCAAAGACACCCATAATGTTGGTGTATAACCTGGTCATTCTATTAAATAAAAAATAAGAAAAGGAGGTAATAAATGAATCCCAGCTAAACCCTGCCTAATCTGGTTTTGCCTTCACGTTTCGTTTTTTTAACAGGTTCTTTCCTCACCTTTCTTGCAGGGAGTTTGTCTTTCCCTTTAAGGTATACGACGGCTATAGCAGCAGCTAGGATAACAATAAATGCTATCAGAACCCACATGATAAATCCCACTAAATCAATACCGCCCCAACTAGTGATTTCCTTCACTATAATATCTGATTCATAGTTTGTTTCATCCAGTGTTATGGTATAATTTCCCTTCTCCCCTAGTTGCTCTAAATCCACTCTAACTATCCCGTTCCTGTCAGTGTACATGAAAAACTGCTCTGATTCGGGGGGTGTCACTGCTATAGTGAGGTTTCCTGCTGGTTTTCTGTTTCTTTTCGCAGTAACAACTAAATAGTTGCCTGATACCTCAGAGGAGAGCTTAACTCTGTAGGGTTTGACCGTGAATTCCGTGGTAGATGGACTGTAACCTCTCCTGCTTGCCCTGACCTCGTATTTCCCTGCAGTCTCTGGATGGAAGATGTATTTGCTAGCTGTTTCCATGGTGCTTCCACCGTCAGGCTCATCTATGGTTATCTCTGCCTCAATAGCTTGGCCTTTCATGTCCTTCACTGTTATGGTAATTGTTTCGTCGAGATCTATCTCTGATTCACTTAACTCCAC
>JAOZNG010000122.1 GCA_029933895.1 archaeon | reverse complement strand
AGGAGGAGTATGGGAGGGTTTCTATTATCTCCACATCAAGCACTTTCGCTATCGCCGCCAGTGATGCCCCGCTTAATATGTTGCTTGTCTCCTCCAGTGCCGAGACCTGCATTTCATCCAATTCCGTGCTGCTGGTGTCGACTTTATAGCCTTCTTTTTCCAGGAGCAAGGCTGATAATTCAATAGCGCTCTCCATTGGGTATATGAACACCAGACTGCCTACGTGCCTGTTCCCGTTCATTTCCTTGCTCCTCAGGTCCACATACACTGTTACCACCACCTCCTCCGGGTTGCCTAAAACCTCGGGTATTTCCTCCAGAGAGCGCATCTCAACCTCCGGGACCCTGACTGTTATTTTCTTATCTGTCATCTGCGATAGTGCATTGGAGGCGTGTCCCACTCCTATTGCCATTATTTCTGTTATGGAGTCAAGTTCAAGATTGCTTAATTCCCGCATTTTTTCCTGTATCCCTCCTCCTATAATAGCCCGTGAGGGCTGAAGCCAGTGTTATTGTCAGGATAACCAGCAGAGAGTTTATGAGATTTATCGCTACTCCAAGTAATGTGTTCAGGGCCAACATGGATAAAACAACCAGGGAGATGCTTAAGCCTATGGATAAAGCAATCCTTTCCAGCAGATCTATTTCTTTACCCGGAAACAGAGCGTAGCTGAATGCATATCCTGGTAGAAACAACACCAGAATGAATCCCGTTACCGCCCTCAACACCTCCATCATCGTTGTATACATGCTATACATACTTGAGTTTGATAGCATATAAATCTCATCCCTCTGGACTGTATTTATATATCCTCTTGCTACCTCTGCCCCTGTTATGTATCCCCTCAAGGAAGGGGCACTCCAGTTCCATGGTGCAGACAACATAGTCTGCCTTGAGTTCCTCTATAACCTCTTTTTTGTCTTCACATCTCATTGAACAAAACCTGTTAGCTTTCGAGTTTATTTTTTTATCACCCCAGAGCCGGGCGGGCATTAAGGAGACCACATTCCTTCTTCCAATAAACCATATCCCCCTTGAATCAAGGGAGCTGGCGAGTATCTTCGAGTTTGGTGGGGTATCCTCCAGATATTCAATGTCTCTTACGTCATCCTCTATTATTGCTGTGATAAGCAGGTGCCTGTATCTATAGCCTGAATCTATCTGGTTAAACAGCAGGAATGCAACAGCTAGCAACACAAAAAACCGCGAAATCTTTCCCTCATCTATAACCTTATCCACCCTTTGATATACCAGCCATAGCCCTATTCCCGCCATCAACAAAGCCAGCTCCATCTCGAAAGAAAACAGTCTCCTGAAGGGTGACAGGAATATCTTGCTGGTTAAATAAAACTGTGTCATGAACGGCAGCAGCGCCAGGAAAGCCAGAGGCAGAATCCTCCTCTCCCCCCTCCCAAAACACCATACGCCCCCTAGGAGGGCTAGAACCGTGGCTGGGAACCCGAGGAATCCTGTGGGATGGAATGCCGCTCCCTTCGGTGGTTCATCTCCGAACTCTAATTCCTTTATTATTTTTTCTGCTGGCGCGAAATAGAGGGCCAGCAATATCAGCAGGAAACCTGCAGCCAGAATTTTTTTTCTCTGCTCCCATATCAGTCTGGGCCTGGTTACCAGATACAACCCGAATGTTGGCAGATAGATTATTGCAGAAGGCGGGTGCGCCAGCGTAATCTGCGTGAATAATACTGCTAGAGCCAGCATCCACCTGTTCCCTCCTTCCTCCATGGCTTTCGTGGATATGTATCCCATGAGGGGCATCATTGCTATCCCATACGCTACGGGCACACTGAACCATAGTCCTGTGAGGGTGCTGCTGCTTTTGAATGAGAGAGCGAATACCGCTGAGAAAAACCCTGCCAGCATGTTTTTAGTAAGGTGCCTGACTAGTATGAATGCGTTCAGTGCCAGAATAAACCCTATAACGGCGGGAAAAACAGAGTCCAGGTACAGGGGTCTTATTCCTGTTAAAATCAGTGTTTCAGTCAACAGCAGAGTGTATGCTTTCTCCCAGTTTCTGTCTGGATGGTTTTCTCCGAGATACGGGTTGTAGTCTATTATCTCTTCTTTCTTTATTGTCTCCTTCGCTATCGCCAAATGGTCCCAGCTGTCCAGATGCAGCGGGTAAGGATAGTATTTGATCACTTCTTCATCCAGCATCTTGTCCGCCAGCCCATACAGGAAGATGCTGTGGTCTCTTGGGAATACGAGGTAGTCTAACCTGACGAAGACGTTGATTAAGAGAATGCTTGCTATTGCCAGCACCAGTAACACAGTAACCTCTTTTTTCATCTTTTTATTATTTGTTCTCTATATTCTTTATTTAAAGTAAAGATGGCTGTTGAGGGTGAAGATCTGGTTTTGAAGGCGGTTATTGTTGCATCAATAGCGGGTATTCTGCTGGTCTCTGGCCTGGTTTTCTTCGCCGAGAAACCATCTGAGAAAGGCTTCACGGAGCTGTATTTCAAGGACCCTGATGGTTTGCCCAGTAGCCTGCAGGTGAATGAGTCCTATACTATATCGTTTACCGTGGTCTCTCATGAAAAAAATCCAGTGGATTACGTCTATAATGTGCGTTCCCCTTCCTTCAATGATTCCGCTTCCTTTAGTTTATCTCCTGGAGAAAGCAAGAAGATTGATGTGGGGTTTACTCCCAGAGGAGTGGACTGGGTTTTATCAAGGTCCAGGAGCAGGAAGTGGAGGGATGAGATTGATTTAACGGAGGATTCCTGGATCGCACGGTCTTTTGATTTAGAGAGTATTGAGGCAGGCAATACAACGTCTTCCCTGATCCGGGAGTTACATAACCTGCCTTTGTCTCATAATGTGCGTTCTTATGGTAGTATCTTGTTCACGAACGTGTCTCTGCTTGAGTTAGGGGAGAAGCCGTTGCGTGAGGTATACTATTACAGTGATCTGAATAATGGCATACTTTATAGGATAGTGGATGAAAGGGTTCTTTTTGTCGACAATGGTTCCCTGTTTTTGGATCGCAGCATCAGGGAATCCTGGTTCAACCAGTCCAGGAATCGGTTCAGTGTTTCTTTATCCACTGATTCAGGTGAAAGCTATGATATACATTTCTGGTACAGGGTTAGAGAATGAAGATTTCGGTTGTGATCCCGGCACTGGATGAAGAGGATGTTATCAAGTCAACAATAGAGGATCTTCCTGTTGAAGAACTGGGGGACAGGGGTTTTGATGTAGAGGTTATTGTTGTCGATAACAACTCCACAGACAAAACAGCTGAGGCAGCAAGAAAGGCTGGCGTAAAGGTGGTCCATGAAGAAAAGAGAGGCTACGGAAACGCTTACCTCAGAGGCTTCAGGGAATCAACAGGCGACATAATAGTGATGGGTGATGCAGATGGAACCTACCCGCTCAGGGATATGCCTGAATTTATTGAAGAGATCACTGGAGGAAATGCTGATTTAGTCATAGGCTCTCGTCTCAGGGGGAGGATACATGAAGAGGCTATGCCCTGGCTTCACAGGTATGTGGGTAATCCCCTGCTTACTGGAGTACTTAACCTCTTGTTCGGGACCGGTATATCTGATGCTCACTGCGGTATGAGGGCTTTCTCGAGGGGAGCTCTTGAGAGAATGGATTTGAAGACCCCCGGCATGGAGTTCGCATCTGAGATGGTTATTGAGGCATCCAGAAAAAAGCTGAAAATCAAGGAGATTCCCGTAGATTATTATCCTCGCAGGGGGGGGAGGGTAAAGCTGAATTCTTTCCAGGATGGGTGGCGTCATGTCCGTTTCATGTTGCTATACAAGCCGGTTCCTTTTTTTTTATTGCCTGGTCTGGTGTTGTTTCTGTTGGGTTTATTTATTCTGGGATACCTGCTTTCTCAGGGCACAGTGTACCGGTTTCACTCCTTGATTCTTGCTGGTTTTTTGTCTGTTATTGGTTTCCAGTTGTTGTCCACCGGGTTGTATTTCAAGGTTTATGGTTTGATTCATGGAGTGGGGAATCCTGGGGGGTATACACGAAAACTCTTAAATTATCATTCCCTGGAGGTTGAACTCTTTTTTGGTTTTGTGTTGTTTGTTTCGGGTCTGGCTTTGGGGTCGACTGTCGTGTATAAGTGGGCTTCCACGGGCTTTGGTGGCTTGTCTGAGTTTACCACAGCCTTAGCATCCCTGGTGCTGGCGTCTATTGGTTTACAGGTTATATTGATTGCTTTATTCATCAGCGTATTATTGCTTAACTGGGGTTCTAGGGATGAATAAGATGAGAATCGCCTTCGTCTATGATGCAGTTTATCCTTA
>JAOZNG010000121.1:1442-4294 GCA_029933895.1 archaeon | reverse complement strand
ACCTCGCGGGGATAGATAACTGAGGAATTCGGTGTGCCTTCAGAGAGGTTCTCGATAGCTATGATCTGATTTATTCCATCCAGGAAGATAACCTTGAAGGTTTCTTTTTTAAGGTCGCGCAGGGTATGGTAAAGGTACTTATGCACCTCTCCTGGATTTTTAAGTATCTCTCTGGACTTCGCCTTTTCCTCCAGATATACCTCAGCCAGTGCATGAACTGCCTTGATTTGCGCTACCTTAGCTTCACCTAAACCCTCAATCGATAGAAGCTCCTCTTTCGGAGCGGTAAGAATACCGCGCACTCCATCGAAGCGATCCAATAGTTCAGAGGATAATCTGACAGCATTCGTTCCCTGGATTCCTGTACGCAGGAATATTGCTAGGAGTTCTGCGTTGGTGAGTTTTTTGCGGCCGTAGTGTAACAGCTTCTCTCTTGGTCTGTCTGTCTTAACTAGCCTCTTTAGCTGATGGTTTGATGCTGTCTTCCGCCACTCTCTTCTGTAGAGTTCCTTTATTGATTCCTTCCACCTGAATTTATCATTACCCTCCTGCAGAAGATGCCCCTCAGAGATCAATGAATTCATTACTCTGCCAATGAGGGCTTTGCTTTCCCCGCATTTCCAGATATCTGACCTGGAAAAATGATTACATGAAAACATTGCGCAGAAGATACGTTCATATTTCTGAAGCCGCTCTACGTCACATATATTGCGATTGAATTTCAGTATCTGGTTTTTATTTTTTTTTGTTGGTAGTCTGCCTTCAGGTAGATCCTCTATGAGTGGTCTGTGGAGGGATTCTGGCATGGGTTATATTAGGATTAAGGGTTTATAACTTTAGAAAATTGTATAGTTGATTATTTGCCTATATTCATTTTATCACATACACCCCGTCCTTCTTAACAACAACACCTCTAGTCTCCAACTCATCCAACACTGATTCCAGCTCTCTGATTTTCCTCCTCTGTTCGTCCACCTTTTCGGTCCACCACTGGTTCTGTCTTCCAACCTTTTTATGAAATACCCTGCCCTCTTCCTTCAACTGCCTTAGATAAAATGATGCAGCATACCAGTTCAATCCAACATCCTCTGCGATTCTCCCCGTGGTTGTTGGAAAATCCAGGTTTTCTATGTAATCCACTATGCCCTCTTTTATCTCTTCACTGCTTCTTTTCTTACGCTCTTTTCCTATTTTTTCAGTCATCTTTGATAACTTAAGTTATTGGGATTCTTTTATTTAAATTAAAGTGAAACGATAAGTATAAAGGATATGTTTAAACTTATTTTATACGTATATATATGGATAAAATGGGTGATAGCGAGTATCAAAGAATTCACATTAATCTTCTGAGAGAGATTGCAAAACAACTGAAACGGATAGCAGATAGTATGGAAAACAAGGATAATCCAGAGGATATGAAGTAGATGAGTGTAACTTAAAATCAAGCCAAAGAAGCGTATTTTAGAACCAGCAATAAATGACCCAGGTTTTCCTTGGTTTCTATACACCACATCAACCCTCGTGAGCTCTAAATGCTGTCTTAGACGGCTACAGCAGAAAAGGCAGTAACAGAAACATTGTGATGTTTGTAATCCCGTGGGATAATGTTACGCCCGACAGCGACCTCGTCTTCTGATACACAATACCATAAAAGAGTCCTACCATGAAAACAAAAAACAGGTCGGGGAGGGACTTCCATCCAATGTGGAGAACAGCGAACAAGACACTCGAGAACAGCAAACCCCGGATGGCACCAATGTTCCTCTCAGCACTTCTCTGGATGATACCACGGAAAATCAGCTCCTCCGAAAACCCCGTGAACACCAGAAGAATTAATGCAGGAGCCATAAAGCTCTCCGGTGTGAGGGAAGCAATCAAGGGAGCAGGCTCCAGCAATAAATAGTCTACAACACCCAAGCCAAAACCAGCCAAAGCCACCGTGACCTGAACACCAGGTCTGCCCCACACCAGGCCCACATCCTTCAGTGACAGCGACTGCGACTTCACCAGCAGAAAAACCACGAAAAAGAGGGGTAGATTAATCAGAATATACCAGTGCACCTGCTCCAGCGAGGATAGAGGCATGGAGACGCTCATTATTCTGATCAAGGGCGCCATGGTTAGGCACTGGAGCAACATTATGAACCTGTTTTCCCTGGACTTCACGTGAGATAACTCCTCCCTGAACATGTTTATGCCGCATTCTTCGGCATAGGATCGGCGCAGAATCTTCCCCAGAAGGGAGTGCTTCTCCCATATCCCATCTTCCAGCTTCACTCTGTAGAATATATGAAGCGAGGAATATCCTATGAGAAACAAAAGCAGAACAGCATAAATGCACAAGCCGGTGGTCACTGACTGGTAGGTGATAACCAGCTCCGCAAGGGTTACCGTCGCTAGATAGGATAACAGGATGGATGTCTTCTGGTTCATTTTGGATGGTGAGGAGAAAAAGGTGTGTTATAGGAGGGAGATGATCCTGAATATGACGATAGCTGCGAACGCGAATAGGAGGGGCAGGCATATTATCCCCGAGGTGCTGACGAAGAATGTAAGGGTGGGGTTTCCCTCTGCTTCGGAGCTGGATATCTCCCTGAGTGATAGCAGGATTATGAGGGTTGATACTGCAATCAAGCCCCCTGCCATGACCTCAGTGCCTGTGACAATGGTTGTGGTTGTTACGGTGGTTACGGTGGTTATCATATTTTTTTAGTTACCCCAAATCATAAAGTATTTATAATCGAGTATATAATTAAATAACATCTTATTTAAAATGAGATTATATATTAATATACAAAACGTATTTATTAATCAATTAGTTAGACTAATATAAAAATATAAGGGTTTTGGAC
>JAOZNG010000121.1:0-1432 GCA_029933895.1 archaeon | reverse complement strand
ATTTTAATAGTCCTGATCACAACACTCCTGATAAACACAGTACACGCCAGCACAGACCTCTCAATAACATCCAAAGAAGACACATATAAGCAGGGGGAATCATTCAAATTTGAAATAATCTTCACGATCGTTGATGAAGGAGCTTATTGCGGGATAGAAGATATAAACCTGACATTCAGTGACAGTAGTAGCGAAGTACTATCATGCGCACTACCAACCACAGGACATGGTATACCAGGCACAGGAACATTAGATTGCGGTTTCAGTTTTATAGCTGATGAAACAGGATGCGGAAGTTATGGGGAGAATGGAAATAAGATAGATTACAATATAACAGGAGATATCCCCCCCAGCTGGGGTGCAGACAGCTACACCGCAAAAGTGGATGCTTTTTCCGCAGGGTCAATACACACCAAAAGCACAGGCTTTACTGTGACAGCCTCCACGACTACCACAACCACCTTAGATGGTGGGGGAAGGAGGAGTAGTGCAGGGGGAGGAGGGGGAGCACCCCGCTCGGGAGGGGGAATAAATCAGCCAAAAGAAAGCTGCTTCGATGGACTAAAAAACCAGGATGAAGAAGGAGTGGATTGCGGTGGGTCCTGTAAACCATGCCCCAGCTGCAGTGACGGGATACAGAACCAGGGTGAGGAGGGGATAGACTGTGGGGGGCCATGCAATCCATGCCAGACAAGCACCACAACCACCCTCCCCACAACCACATCCACTACCACATCAACCACAACAACACAAAAAGCAACAACTTCAACAACACAAAAAGCAACAACTTCAACAACACAAAAAGCAACAACAACCACAACAATACCTCCACCTCAAACCACTATACCCCTCGAAATCAGCATAGTAACTATTGCAGCGATAGGACTTATCCTGATATTCGTCATCTACAAAACCATGAACCGATAAACTCAGCCAACATGATACACGTACACTGATTCATTATAGACCTCCCTCAAAAAACCACACCCCATCCGGAACCTGAAATACACGTAGTCAACATCATACTTCTCCAGCAAAGGCATCTTATCACTGCAGTTCACCAGATAAAAACGGTTTATGTCATTTATCCGAGAGTTCACTTCACTAAAGGAATGAGACATCGGGCTAACCACATAATTTCCGCTAACAGGATATATGGCATCCGAAATCCTAGGGTGTGCCATCACCACCCTGTGTTCAGCCTTCGTGGAAAGCCACTTCATCGCCCTGTAATCATCTACCGTGATCTGTTTATCCATCCTCGCCCTATAGAATCCATGACCGGAGAACAACAAAAACAAGACAACAAAAAAGATAAAAACAACAGCAACCCTTGACGGGATAACACCCCATGAATACCTCCGGAAAATCCTACGTATCAAGTCAAAAAGCAGATACAGACCAGCCCCCGAGAGAAAAACAAGATAAACCA
>JAOZNG010000120.1 GCA_029933895.1 archaeon | reverse complement strand
CCAATAATAACGCCTCCAATGAATGCCTGAAGGTATGTCCATCTGTTTCTGGGTCTTCTGATGGCAAACTCGTAGGAAAGACAGGCAGCGATAAACGCCCCCAGGACTAATCCGATATTGACGGCATCACCACCATACATCAAGTAATGTTTTTCCATCATCTTTTTCTGTATGAAGTAAAGCCAATCAGGCGTGTTCACCCCCAGATTATATAGAATCACCCCCGTCCATCTGGATGTGGCGGTAGTAATCCCCCAGGGTTTCTCCATTATGTACTCAAACACATTAAACAACCCGATCAGTAATCCACCAAGCCACAGAGGCCAGGCACCCCTGAACGCCTTATCATAAACCTTTTTTATACCGTTGGTTTCCATCTCTTATCTCTCCTTTCACTATTATCTCCCATTCAGCTGCTCCTGTCTTTACTAACTCAGTCTGGTATCCCCTCTTCCCAGCCTCGCGGGGGATGGAACGGGTAGCGGGAGGGTGGTCTATTATGAATTTCAATGTTTTTTCCCCTGATTTCAGGCTGTTCTCTATCTCAGTGATCTTTTTTATGGCCATAATCAGGGGATAGGGGCATACATCTCCCCTTAAATCCATAATTATTTGTTTAGTATCCATACCATCACCTCATCTCTCAGGTAGATAGGGGAATCTAAAATTATCGACTTCAACAGGTGGGCAGGCTTTGTTTTCATGGATCGACGGAGGTTGTTTTTGGCCTATCCAGGGTCACCTACCCCATCTTATCTCCTTAGTTTATTGTTGGATTATGCATAAATACTTTACTATTGTGTTACGGTGCTGAAGCCTGCTACTCGGGGTTTTGTTCTCTAAACGATGCGGCTCATACAGCCCATCCATCAATAGAATATGCGTCGACTTCAGGGTATGGGATTATCTTGTGTAGTAGTATTCCCCTTTTTTTTTCTGCTCCCTGTCTTTTATAGAGTTTGGTTTATTGGCTCTGGGCCTTCCTGAGTCAAGGTCTCTTCTGAAGGAGACATTCATTTCCTTGAGGAAGAGGTTCATCCCATCCCTCAATGAGAGAGACTCTGAGGCCCTCCCGTGCCTGCCTGATTCCCCCGAGAAAACCATAAGTCTATCTGAGAGATAGTCAATGAGTAGGATGTCGTGGTCCACCACCAACACGGAAGATTTGTTGTCTTCAGAGAACCTGCGAAGGTATTTCGCCAGCCTCAGCCGCTCCTCCACATCCAGATAGGCGGAGGGCTCGTCCAGGAGATACAGGTCAGCATTCCTTGACAGACAGTCTGCCACGGCAACCCTCTGCAGCTCCCCTCCGGATAATTCATCAAGCCTTGACTCCAGCAGGTGGGCTAGACCTAATTTCTTGATGACGCAGGTCTTCAGTTTCAGGCACCTCACTGTTTCAGCGGATGGCTTAATGTACTGGGGTTTATATGAGACATTCAGGTTACAACCTATCTCCCTGTTATCTGGTTTTATAACATCAGCGAGCATCTTGACGAAGGTTGTCTTGCCTGTGGCGTTGGGACCCAGTACCCCCACAACCTCCAGCTTATATAATACACCCTCATCCACCCTTAAATCGAATCCAGGGTATTTCTTCTCTAGGGGGGGATATTTTACAAGCTCGCTTCGCTTTGAGATCTCGGATGGGGTGGCTACGGAAAAACTCAGCTCCTCCCTGAACCTCACGTTCTCTGATTTCAGATAACCGGAGAGGTATTCGTTTATGCCAACCCTCACACCCTTGATATTGGAGACTATCCCGTAGGCTCCTGGTTTGCCGTAGATTATATGCACGTAGTCTGAGAGGTAGTCCACGACAACCAGATCATGTTCTATGACGAAGACGTTGCTTCCGCTTAACTCTCTCACAGCTCTGGCGACATTAAGGCGCTCGCTCACATCCAGATAGGATGATGGCTCGTCTAGGAGATACACGTCACCTTCCCTGATGAGGCATGCTGCGATAGCCATCTTCTGGAGCTCTCCTCCGCTCAGGGAATTCACGTCCTTCCCCATGCAGGAGTCCATGTCCAAAGCCTCCACAATATTCTCCAGGCGACCGGACTCGTCTCTTTCCTCCAGAACATTTCTCACAGTGCCCTCCACATATCTGGGGATGGACTCCACGTACTGGGGTTTGTAGACGGCCTTAACCTCTCCTGAAGCTAGTTTCTCGAGATAATTCTGGATTTCATTGCCCCGGAAGCGCTCCAGTATCTCACTCCACTCTGCATTGCTTCCCAGATTAGGCTTTAATTCACCTGCCAGAATCTTTAAAACCGTCGTCTTCCCTATGCCGTTGCTTCCCACGATACCTACCACAGCATTCTTTGGGGTGGGGAGGCTGTATATCCTGAATCCGTTTATGCCGTACTGGTGGACTGGCTCCCCGATCTCCTCAGGGAGGTTGATTATGGATATCGCATTAAACGGGCATTTCTTTACGCAGATGCCGCATCCACTGCATAATAGTTCGCTGATTACAGGCTTCCCTGTCTCCTCATCTATGATTATGGCTTCGTCTCCTGTTTTGACTTTAGGGCATACCCTCATGCAGAGGAGACGGCAGTCATCTGGCTTGCATCTGTCTTTGTCTAATACAGCTATGCGGGGCATTTTTTTTTAATCTCCAGCGAAAAACATTAAAGTGTTTTTCTCTATGTCTCTGCCCTCTCCAAGGGGGCCGTGGCCGGGGCATATTCTTTTCACTCCCTCCCGGAGGTAGAGTTCATGGAGGGTTTGTAGAGAACTCCTTAGTTTATCCCGGCTCCCGCCGGGGAGATCACTTCTACCTATCCCGTCCTTGAAAACAACATCGCCTGTGAACAGGAATCCGGAGTCTCTCTCGTAGAGACAGATGCCTCCCTCACTATGCCCTGGGGTGTGGATTACTTCAAGTTTTGATTCACCTAGATCTATGACGTCCCTGTGCTGTAGTCTAACGTCGACTTTGATTTCAGGGCATTCCGCGTTGAACAATCCAGAGAGAATGTGTCCGCTGTCTCTTTTCTCCAGATAGACTGACGCCAGCTCATGGGCCATGATATCTGGACCGTGCTCCTCAGCAAGGTCAGGCACGGCAGCAACGTGGTCGAAGTGGCAGTGTGTTAGTATCAAGTAATCTATTCCAGTATTTAACTTTGAAGTCTCTTTAATTATATTACCCGCATCTGTTCCAGCATCAACTAGTGCAGTCTTGTCTGAGCTGATGATGTAGGAGTTGGAGCCGTATCCTCTCCCGGGTATGGGATAAACCTTCATAGATAGATACTGCGAATATAGGATTATATACAATAGATGCCGAGGTGGCAGAGTCCGGACAAACGCGCGGGACTTGAGTACCCTCCTTTCAGGTACAGAGATCCCGTTCCCCTCTGGGGAGCTAGGGTTCGAATCCCTACCTCGGCGAGGTTATTAAAGTCTGGTTCCCCTACATTATTGTGGGTGAATCAAGTCCCTAAGGCAGCCTTGGTCAGGTCCCTAGAGGTTGAAAATGAAGGGAAATTCCAGGGATTTTGGGGAATTTGATTTTGATGTACATAAGAGGAAGAAGAGAAGGGAGTCTGCTGAAAGGGCTCTCTTTTTTGCTCTCTAATTAGCTGTTAGATTAGTCTAGTGTTTAGGAATATATCCACTTAATAGAAAACGCATACGTGGCAACCAATAATAAGCAAATACAACTAAAGACAAATCCAATTTATACCCGTGATCCAGACGGTCATAGATTAAAGGGTGTAAGTGTCATACTGCCATCGGAATTGCCTACAAATAACCTCATAAAATTAAACCTAAAGTATCACCTATCAAAACCTTTTACAGATAAAGAAAAAACTTTTGATATGTTATCTCCCAAATTTAATGTCCCTTTTGAATGGTTATATCCTTTTTCGAGTAAATTTTATAAGCTAAATATCGGAAATATTGCACTAGGTGATGTTTATCTCTCCTTCTCAGCGGATGATAAGCCTCAAGAACCTATAACACACATTGGAACATATACCAATTATATGGATTTACCACCAGGGTTTTCATATGTCCTTGAGGAATCGTGGATACCACTAGAGATTCTTGAAGAAAAACCAACTTCTGTTTTTATGTTTACTCCAGACCAAGGTTGTTTGAGAAGTAAGGAGGATAAAGTCCCAGTTATACCCTGGGCAACACCAACCCCAAGACCCACTCAGGATAAGATTACTGGAAAGGTTTTTTGGACTAGTCCGATAATTAATGGCGAACCCAAATCGCTATCTTTTCAAACGGTATCAGAACCAGAGTTGTACCAATTGATCTATTCATTGTTTTTAATCCTTTCAATATA
>JAOZNG010000119.1 GCA_029933895.1 archaeon | reverse complement strand
ATTTCAGAGGACTTAGTCGAGGACGGTCACATAAGGAAAATCGAGAAAATCAGGCACTCGGTTCTATCCCACACCGAGAGAAGCAGCTGCAAAACACCTATAGAATTGCTGCCCATGCAACAGTGGTTCATCAATGTCAAGGACTACGTCAGGGAGGTGGTGGACTCCTCAGAGGGGATGAGCTGGTATCCCCCGTTTATGCTGCAGAGGATGGTTGACTGGACCGAGGCCATGGACTGGGACTGGATTATCAGCAGGCAGCGTGTTTTCGGCACGCCGATTCCATTCTGGGTGTGTGAGTGCGGCGAGATATTGTCCGCTGAAGATCTGGGTCTGGAGCTGCCGGTAGACCCCCGGGGAACCATAAGGGAATGCAGTAAATGCAAAACAAGGAAGGCTGTTGGTGTAGGGGATGTCTGTGACTGCTGGATTGATTCATCCATAACACCCCTGGTCATAGCTAGATGGCGCAGGGATGATGAATTCTTCAGGAGGACTTATCCCGCATCCCTCAGACCCCAGGGTTATGAGATAATAAGGACCTGGGCTTTCTACACCATCTACCGGTGCATGGTTCTGACTGGAGGAAAGTGTTTCCAGGATCTATTGATTAATGGCATGGTCGCCGGCCCGGATGGAAGGAAAATGAGCAAATCGTTGGGTAACATTATTGAGCCCGAGGAGCCATTGAAGAAATACTGTGCTGATACCATAAGGCAGTGGGCTGCTGGGGGGACTCTGGGGGATGATTATCCCTTCTCGTGGGAGGAATGCGACCACAGCCAGAGGTTCCTCATCAAACTCTGGAATATCTCAAGATTTATTGAGATGCACCTGACGGATTACAGGGCTGGGGGAAAGGTGGAGTTCAGGGACGTGGATTACTGGATTCTCTCCCGGCTCCAGGACCTGGTCGGGGAGTGCACGAGAAACCTGGACGACTACGTCTACAACATCCCGTTAATGGACATCAGGAGCTTTATATGGCACGATCTTGCTGATAACTATCTGGAGATGGTCAAGCACCGCCTCTACAAAGAGGAAATATACGGGAAAGACTCCAGGTATGCTGCCCAGCACACACTCAATAAGGTGTTGGAGACTGTACTGCTTTTGCTTTCACCCTTCATACCTCACATCAGCGAGGAGATATGGAACGCCCTGTTTGAAGGAAGATGCTCTCTGTCCAGCTGGCCTGAAGTGGATGAGGGGTTAAGGAGGGAGGATGCTTTAGAGAAGGGTGAACTCTTTGTTGAACTAGTCTCCGCGATTAGGAGGTACAAGTCAGATAACCAGCTGTCGCTGGGAGCTGAACTGGAGTTTGTGGAGATTCTGACAGACAAGGAGACAGCCTCCAAACTGGAGGACTTGGAGGAAGATTTAAAGGCAACAGGCAGAATCAAGGAGTTAAGGATTAATGTTTCAGGTAAAGTGAAAGGCTTCGAGTTGGGGATTAGATGATGTTTTCTGAAATAGCTGAGCAGGAGGGAGTCGACGAGAACAAACTAAAAAAGAGGGTTGAGAGGGGCTCTGTTGTTTTATTGAGGAATTCCGGCAGAGATATCCAGCCCCTGGCTATTGGTGAGGGCATGAGGGTGAAGGTTAACGCGAACATAGGCTACTCGCCTGACTACGTGGATGTGAAGAAAGAGTTAATGAAGGCGGAAGTAGCTGTTGAATATGGAGCGGACACTCTCATGGATCTAAGTATGGGAGTGGATCTGGATGGTATGAGAAAAAAAATCATCGAACACTCCACCGTTCCAGTGGGCACGGTGCCCATATATCAGGCATTCATAGAGAAGAAAACAGAGATGTCGAAGGAAGACATCCTGAAGATGATAGAAAAAAACTGCCGGGACGGAGTTGATTTCGTTACACTTCATTGTGGAATAACCCTTGATTTAGTGGATAAACTCAATGAGAGACTGATTCCGGTAACCAGCCGGGGTGGAAGCTTCATGGCTGCGTGGATGATAAAAAACAAACAGGAAAACCCCCTCTATGAATTCTTCGATGAGGTCTTGGAGGTGGTAAATGAATATGATGTGGTGATCAGCCTGGGGGATGCTATGCGGCCTGCCTGTCTGAGGGACTCATCGGATGAGCTGCAGCTGAAGGAACTGTTTAATCTGGGAAGGCTTACAAAGAAGGCGCGCGAAGCAAACACCCCAGTAATCATTGAAGGTCCTGGTCACATTCCACTGGATGAGATAGAATACAATGTGAAACTGGAGAAGAAAATCTGCGACAACTCACCTTTTTATGTTCTAGGTCCTCTAGTTACAGACACAGCTCTGGGATACGACCACATAGCAGGTGCCATAGGTGGGGCTCTTGCAGCAATGCACGGAGCTGATTTTCTTTGCTATGTAACGCCATCAGAGCACATGGGTTTACCCGGCATTGAGGACGTGAAACAGGGGGTTATTGCCTCTAGGATTGCAGCTCATGCAGCAGACATCGTCCGTCTAGGTACGAAAGAAGTGGACGATGAGATGTCCAAAGCAAGAGGTGAGCTGGACTGGAAGACAATGTTCAGACTGGGGGTTGATGAGGACATAGGAGAGAGATACCCTGAATTGCTGGACAAGGAGGGATGCTCTATGTGCGGAAAATATTGTGCACTGAAGATTGTGAGGGAATACATCAGGAGTTAAAGAAATAGATGATGAAAAAGATGATGAAAAAAGAGGATTTATCTGGGTGGTATCATGAGCTGCTGGAGAAGGCGGATGTTGTGGACAGCAGGTATCCTGTTAAGGGGATGCTCATCTACAAGGGGTGGGGTTTGTTCATAATCAAGAGGATGCAGCAGTATCTTGAGGATATGCTGGACTTCAATGGTCATCAACCTGTTTTGTTCCCTGTGTTGATTCCGGAGGACATTCTCGGGAAGGAGACCGAACACATAGCGGGTTTTGAGGAGGAGGTTTTCTGGGTGACCCATGCTGGGAGAACCGAGCTGGAAAGGAAGCTTTCATTGAGGCCCACCTCTGAGACACCAATCTATGAAATGTTCAAGCTCTGGATTCGCTCCCACAGCGACTTACCCTTCAAGGTCCACCAGAGCTGTGCAGTCTACCGTTATGAGACAAAGCATACCAGACCCCTGATAAGGGGCCGGGAGTTTCTATGGAATGAGGGTCATTCAGCCCACATAGATGAGGATGACGTTAAAACCCATCTGGAAGAAATCAAAGAAATCTATTCAAGGCTGATTAACGAGCTACTATGCATCCCTTTCGTGGTAAACAGCAGACCTGAGTGGGATCGTTTTCCTGGAGCGAGTGAAACCTGCGCATTCGACACCCTCCTGCCCGATGGCAGAACCCTTCAGGTTGCCACAGTGCACAATCTGGGGCAGAATTTCTCACGAGCTTTCGGCTTAACCTTTGAGAACGAGAAGGGAAAGCATGAGCTGGCCTACACATCATCCTATGGTCCCAGCTTTGGACGGTTACTTGCCTCCGTGATCTGCATACACGGAGATGATGTGGGACTTATACTACCACCAAAAATCGCGCCGGTGCAGGTGGTTATCACACCAATAGTCTTTAGGGAATCCCACAGGGAGGAGATTCTCTCCCGCGCGAGAGATATAGAGAGGAAGATGAGGGATGATGGTGTCAGGGTGGAGGTGGATGACAGCGATGAGCGTCCTGGGGCGAAATACTTTTATTGGGAGATGAAGGGAGTGCCTTTGAGAATCGAGGTAGGCCCAAGGGATCTTGAGCAGGGAAAGGTTACTGTGGTGAGACGGGATAATGGAGAGAAGAAACAGGTCGATTTAGGTGAACTGGATGTTGAATCCATGTTTGAGGAAATCACGTCATCTATCAGGGAGAGGGCTGAGAAACGCTTCAGGGAGGGATTCTATACCGCAGAGAATCTCAGTGAGATACAAGAGCATGCTGGTAAAGGCATAGTCAAGGTGGGCTGGTGTGGCAACAAAGACTGTGTTGAATCCATCGAGGAATACGTTGACATCTTATCCGTCAATGAAGAGAACAGAGTGTGTGTAGTCTGCGGCTCTGAGGGGGTTGAGGTGCTGGCCGCTAAAACCTACTAACGTCTCAACATGTAGACCTCTCTAGACTAGGGTATTTAAAGGATTACATACCATACATTAACTTGTTAAAATGCCAGTTTTAAAGAAGCGACAGGCTAGAGGTCCTGCTGGAAGCGCGGGCTTGGTGAGGTATTTTGACGTAGACGAAGGCGGTCCAAAAATGAACCCCAAGGTTATTGTGGGTGTGGTTGTTGCCTTGATTGTTGTCGAGGTAATGGTCTCAGTTATTCTTTTCTGAGAGCCGGAAAAGAT
>JAOZNG010000011.1:12012-15884 GCA_029933895.1 archaeon | reverse complement strand
GTGAACAGAACTCGCTTGTACTGCGTCTTTAAAGACGCAGATGAATGCCCCACACCATCCGGCTTTGTAATAAAAAAAAGGGGGAGGAACTATTTCTTCTCTGTCAGAACTCTGGCTTTCTTGATGTTGGATATGGATGAGCGGTTAACGCCTACCAGATACTTCACTCCGGTATCCTCCGCTACATCCACCAATCTCTGTGTTACTATACCGTCGAATACTACTGCATAGGGCTGCACATCAGCCAGGGAATCAATAAGGTCTTTTATCTCTATCTCTGTTATAAGCTCCAGGTTTTTGTCATAGAGTCTGGCACTGAGTTTTCCCTTCACTTCCTTGAGGAAAGCCATTAATTCATTTCTCTTGTCCCTGTCTTCGATCTTTTTTCTCTCATGAATCACTCTTTTTTTCTCGTTCATCTGACTAAACGGGATCTTCCTTCTCAAAGCCATTATAACCTCTTTCTTACTCAGTTCCTCTACCTCCTTGCCTTTAGGAGCTTCAGCGATGAAGTCCACATCCGCTACCTGAGAGAGCTCTTTGAGTATCATTTCCCCTCCTCTGTCTCCGTCCGCAAAGGCTATGGTGGTTTTTTCTTTGGCGAGTTTAACAATAGCCGGGGGTATGTTTGTGCCTCCCACGGCGACAGCGTTCTTGATCCCAAACCTTAGGAGGTTCAGGACATCAGCTCTACCTTCTACCAGAATCACACTCTCTGCCTCATCCACTCCCGGGCCTGCTGGCAGACCATCGTATTCTGTTATGCCCGCCATCTGGACGGATTTTCTGACCTCCTCTGTAATCTTTTCTGTGTCAGGAACGCTTTCATCCATGATCTTCTTTAGGAGGTTTTTAGCCCTATCCACGACCTTCTTTCTTTTAACGCTTCTAGCATCCTCTATGTTTTTTATCTTTATGTTAGCATTACATGGTCCGACCCTGTTCACGTTCTCTATAGCTGCTCCTACAATAGCGGTCTTCACCATCCCCAGACCTGAGGGTATGATTATCTCACCCTTTGATTTCCCGGATTTGGTTTCTATGTCGACCTCGATTCTACCTATCCTTCCCGTCTTCTGCAGCTCTCTCAGTTCCAGGTCCTCTCCTAGAAGCCCCTCAGACTGGCCGAATATTGCCCCCACAACGTCTGGTTTCTCAACCACACCGTCTATGATAATACTTGCATAGATGTTGTATTTGACAGTGTCCACTGGTGCTTTTGCCATCTAGATCACCTCATCAAAAAATACTGAAAAACAGATTACATCCACTACCAAAGACATGGCCTACTCCAGAAGATACGGGTGCTGTAGTGCTCCCTGCTTATGCATTCATTCATCGGTTATTTCGTGAATACATTTGGAGTATGTTTGTTCCTGACTGGTAAGTGTGATGTAATCCCCTAATTCCTTCTAACTATAAGATATATGGATTTTCTTATTAAATAATGACATCTATTTTTTCCCTGAGCTCTTCAGGTGTTGTGTTCTTTAAAAGAAGAGTTTTTCTCCTCCCCCCGTGACCAGATACTATCTCGCATTCCCCTAGTGCTTCTGTAACCAACTCGATAACTCTTTTGTTGGCTTTGCCCTTCACAGGGGGTTTAGAGACCTTAATCTTCAATAATCCCCTGTTTTGGTCATAGAATAAACCTTCCTTGATAGCATTCGGTACAACCTTCACATCGACAAGAATACCCTCTCTAGTCTCCTTCATTCTGTAAGCAGTCTATGTAGTGTATCTCTTAATGGCTCTATTGAGGACTTCAAGAAACTTCTCACTCTCCTCCTCAGTCAGCTCTTTCCCGCCACCCTCCTCTATCCTCAAATCATTGTTGTCTGCTGCTATAACCAGAGACTTAGAGACCGGTCTCCCAAAGAGTTTCTGCAGCTCCTCGTCCTCATCCAGATATTTTATTATGTCTGCTATAACATCCAGCCGGATAGCAACCCGATCCTTTGATGATGCCATATTATCCAATATCTATCTAATATAATACTTTATCTAATTTATTTCTTTCCCCTGCTGTTTTGATTTCCCTGCATATTCTTCTGCCACAGCTCATCGGTTCATCGTAGAGTATCTTGGAGTAGGTTGAGCCGTGTATGAACAGGTTGGTGCCTGCAACAATCCTCGCTGATATCTCGAAACATACGAACTCCAGCTCCGGAGTGCATATCATTTCCACGCAGAATGGCCCTATAAGACCTGGCCTGAAAAGCTTCTTGGATGATTCCACCAGGTTCCGACCCAGCTTCATCAAATCAGGCAGGAGTGACTCCCGCAGTATGACTGGCAGATTCCCTGTGACAACATACAATGGCTCAACCTCAACCTCTCTCTGGATGATGTTGGGCAGCCTCGCTAGACCGTCTATGTTGGACTCGTACCTGATGTCCATCCCCAAAAGCTCTACTTCATCATCTAATGGAGAGTAAAAAAAGTGTGGATAAAACCTGGTGCCTATGACGTACTCCTGGATGGTGTATTCCTTTTTCACATCCCCGGGCAGGTTTATCTCCTCCAGCTTTCTATGGAATTCCTCCTCGTCTTTAGCTAGGAAATATCCTTTCCCACCTTTCGCTCCAGGGAATTTTATGATAACCAGCCTGTCTATGTCTTCAGGGGATTTGAACTCTCCTGGGATTTTCAGACCCGATTTCCTGAACCACTCCTTTTCTTTCTTCCGGTTGGACTCCCACTCAAGGACCATCCTGTTACCTAACATGGGCACCTTCAGCTTTTCTATTATGTTTCTTGCCCCGACATATTCTATAAAGGAGCCATGTGGTATAAGGACGGCATTCCTCTCTAAAAGCATGTCCTGTATTTCATGGTCTAGGATATTCCTGTAGTGCTCTACTGTTATTATGTCATCCACCACAGGCCAACGCCTGTAGAATCTCGCTGATTTCTCCGTGCATATCAAGAGGTTGTGGAAGCCTTCATCCCTCGCCCCCTTCGTAATCTGCAACGCGGTATGACTGCCCAAGGTACATATCTCTATATTACCTGGATCATACCCCTCCAGAACATCATCTATATCCCCCTGGGTAACCATTTTTTTTATTGAATTTTCTCGCTCAGGTGACTATTTCATCCAATCTCTCCTCCTCTATAGCTTTTTTTATCTCCATAGCCACCCTCCTGCCCGTTGAAACATTAGTCCTCCATAGTGTGTTACTGTATGGGTGACCTACAGACATGTGGACGTTTGTTCCTCCCCCTATCCTTGGAGCTACATCATAGATGAAAAAGTTATTGTCTTTATCAACACAGGTCTGCAGGCAGAACGGCCCGATAATCCCCGGCTTATAGTGTTCCTTTGTTGCCTTAACATATCTCTCAGCCAGCTGGAAGCCCTTCTCCAGCAGGCTCTCCCTCACCGTTGCAGTGTTGTGTCCGCATACCGTATACTCTGGTATTTTTTGTTTATCATTCAAAACCAGCTGTTGTGCTGCAGGTAATCTAACGTGCCCATCCAGCGAGGTCTCAAAACGCCAGTCCACCCCAAGAAGCTCTATTGGATTCATCTCCTCCTCCAGAGGCGAATAAAAGAAGTCGAAGTTGAACACTGGCCCGATGATGTATTCCTCTATTCTCGCGTTCTCTAGCAGATCATCTGTTATGACACCCTGCTCAAGCAGTTTCCCTGCTTTCTCTTTGTATTCCTCATAGCTTGTGGCTGTGAAGAAGCCCCGCTCAAGTTTCTTCTGGGCATGGTGCATTTTCACCACCACCAGCCTGTCTATGTCCTCCGGGTTTTTTATTCTCTCGGGATAGGGGAGGTCTGCTTTCTCCAGCAACCAGTAGTAGTCTCTCTCCCCCCCCCTCTCCTCGCTCCTAAGAAGGTTCCTGCTGCCCACCATTGC
>JAOZNG010000011.1:0-12002 GCA_029933895.1 archaeon | reverse complement strand
CGTATGACGTGAAGGATCTGTTAGGCACGAACAGGATGTTCTCTTCCAACATCTTCTCCTGCTCTCTATCCTCTATTATTTCAGAGAACCTGTCGTAGATCCTGTATTCATCCACTATGCCCCTAACTACTTCTCCATCCACCCTCCTGGATTTAAAGTAGTCTGTGTATGTTTTCTCCCTGCCTTTCTGGCAGTAGAGTTTGGTCCTGAACCCCTCCTCTATTGCCCCGTCAGCCACATCCAGGGCCGAGTGCGAGGCTAATACACCGATCTTGATCTTACCTGGATCATACCTCCCTAGGTTATCGAACACAACTCTCCTATCTAACATACTAAACCACCTATTCTTTTTTTTGGATCAAGCCTCTCTATAGGCTTGACAGCGGACCCGGTGGGTTACGAAATAAGGGTGCTTTCCCCGCCTTTATACCCAGTCTCCTGACCAGGAAAGGCAACCCATCCGATCCTTACTTTTTTTTCCCAAAGTAATTGTTTTTCTTTGGGTAACCTACCCTTTCTTTTACAAAAGAAAGGGCGGAGCGGACCCGGCGGGATTCGAACCCGCGATCTCCGGATTAGAAGTCCGGTGCCCTGTCCAGGCTAGGCTACGGGCCCTGAACCAGATTTAAAATATTTGGTATTAGGTTTACATAAATGGGGGTGTCTGGGTTAGTAAAACAACCAGGGTCAGCGCCACAGGCACAAGGAGGTTATCATCCACCAGGGGGTGGTTGTGCCGGATGTTGGATAATTCCGTCAGGCCACCAAGTAATGCCAACATGGCTGCCTTAACACGGCTGTCTGGCAGGAAAACCACTGCGCCGAAGAAGGAGAAGAATATAAATGCAAGGAATCCCTCAAGGCTCTTATGCCCTATCTTATGTCTCCCATATCTTCTACCTACTATGGTAGAGGTGGAGTCTCCTATGCTTAATACAGCTATTATTGCGCAGGCGGTGTTAATGTCCAGCAAAAGAATGGCTGGCGTAATCCCCAGGCAATAGAATATCGCCCCCCTGTAAGGGAAATGCTGTATATCCTTGGGCCTTTCGAAGTGGAAGAGCAGGTGGTTGTGTATCCTCAGCTCTCTCCCAATCCTGGGAAGTGCGAGCATAACAACCACAGAGAGAATCAACGGCAGGACAATCAGTTTACCTGCCAGCGGCTCCAGGACATAGACTCCAAGGGTTATGCATACTCCAAGTATCAAATGCACCAGTTGTCTCTTCACCTCGAAAAAATATTCTGTCTCCATTTCAGTGTGCCACTAAATATGTTTCTCCCATATATTAACGCTGCTGTTTTTCCTTCCTGAGACTGTCTCCTGCAATCCAGCTGCAATATGCACTGTTAACATGAACATGGAATAGGGGAAAAAGAAGAATATCACGAAAAGGTATTTCCAGTCAAGCCTGGATATCCTTAATATGGCTGCTATGTTATATATCAACCCTAAGGTAAAGGAGAAAAAGGAGAGACTGAATAATAACGTGAACGTATATTCCCCAATGAATGTCTTGAGTATGTAATCAAGCATGCCGTAGATTGATATCCAGGAGAAAAAGTACATGAATACATCCATTGAGAGGTAGTTTTTGTATGCTATGAAGTATTCAGCGTAGCCGTTGAATATCTGGTATAGTGTTATGGGCAGGCAGAAGCACCCGTGCACGTACCAATATATCTGGGTGGGTACTCCATATAAGCCAATAGCACCGTATCTGGTGTTGAAGGGGGTGTCTATGTGTTTCTTCAATACCTGGATGGTGCCTTTGCTCCACCTGGTTCTTTGCTTAATAAGCGCATTAAGGGTTTGCGGTACGTTGGTGTATATCCTAGCAGTGGACATTTTGAGCATATAGCCTGCCTTCTTCAGCTTCAAGCCCACGTCGAAGTCCTCACACAGGGTGTCACAGCTGAAGCCTCCTATATCCTCTAGGGCTGTTTTCCGGTATGCGGAGAAGCCAGGCAGGATGTAGGTGCCGTCTAGTTTGTTGCAGATGTATCTCCAGCAGGAGGAGAGTACGTATTCAAAATCCTGAAACCAGGTCAATGGATTGTTGTTGTCCGCTGCTCTTATTATGCCTGATACAGCACCTACCTCCTCATCATAAAAGGGTTTAACTATCACCTTCAATGCCCCAGGATCCAGCCTGGAGTCAGCGTCCAGCATCAATATGATATCGTTTCCAGCCTCTCTGGAACCGCGGTTCATGGCGCTGGATTTACCAGAGTGGCTTCCCCTCAACAGCCTGATGTTTTCATGTTTCCTAGCCATTGACCTCACTATGGAACTAGTGTGGTCTGTACTCCCATCATCCACCACAAGTATCTCTTTATCGCCGGGATAACCTGCCTCCAGGGCGCTTTCCAGAGTGGATTTTATTGATTTCTCTTCATTGTATGCTGGTATAACGATGGAAAGGCTGGGGTAAATATTCTCTCTATCTGTTGTTTTTTCCCGTGGGAGCACAAGCAGCAGTATCCAGGAGCTGTTTAATAGAATCATAGCACCCAGGAATATCATGAGTACGGAGTAGATCATTTTACCTGTTTATCTGGTTTACAGATTGATAAGTTTTGGTGGCTGCAGAGTATCTCCTCCAGCTTTCCTCTGTCATGGAAGCCTTCATAGGTTTCATCTTCTACCACGATAGCTGGTAGCTCTGTGATGTTGTAGATGGTCTTCAGGATGTCGATGGATGGTAGATCTAAATCGGTGTCGAAGCTGTAGAGTGCTATCTCGGGGTCTATTTTTTTGTTGATGTATGTTAAAACAAAGCTTTGTTCATCGCATTTACCGTTTTCATCGCATTTACCGTAGAAATACAATACTATAAGCTGATCTATCCCGCATTTCTCTTTCATATCCCTCATCATCGTTAGATATACCACCTCCTGGCGGTTGAATCTCTTTTTCTGGTTTATGTAGAAGGGGTCGCTGCTGAATTCTTCCGTGACTTTCCTGTACGAGTCTATCTTCTCCCCAAGCTTCCATATCTTCTCGTCCAAGTAGCTCATCTGCTCCCTCAAGGCGATGCAGGTGATGTTTTCCCCATAGACCCTCATTAGGTAGGTGATGGTCTGCATTTCACTGAATTCCTCGTTTATTTCCTCCATCCTGTTTAATATAGCGTCTTCTCTCTTATCCCCTAATATGAGGTTCAGGCTGTAGATGCTTGTGAATATCAATGCAGTTATTATGCCCGCGGTTAAGAAAAGTCTTCTGTTTACCTCCATTTTATCTCCCTGTTGAAGAGCACTGAATAAAAGGACCCCAGCCAGAATACCTGGTACAGTATAAAGAACAGGATGAATCCAACCAGGCCTGTGAGGTTTTTTTTAATGTTTTTGTGCAATACCCTAAAGCTGACCAGGGTTAAAACTATGCTGGCTCCTATAGATGACACCGCGAATAGATATAATATGCTGATAGCCAACGGGTCTATAACCTCGAAATTTATTAGTGACATCAGGTCATAGTCTATAAACCCTAGATACGATACCCTGGTGTATATGTTGGATGATGTCATGTATAATGAGGATAGGAACAAAATCAATCCCAGGAGTATGACCCCATAATTGAAGGGGAGGAAGAACATGCCAAAACACCCGTTTTCCCGATTAAACATCAGCTTCTTGTATTTATAGACAGTTTGGAGGGCTCCTGAATACCACCTGATCCTCTGGTTGTAGAGGGATTTCAGGTCTCTGGGGACTGTGGTATAGACTCTGGTGGAGAGGCAGTTTTCTATCCTGTACCCGTGTTCTTGCAAGCGGTATGCTATTTCCAGGTCTTCTGTGATGCTTTCCTCATCGAATCCACCCATCTCCCTTAAAACATCGCTACGGTATATGCTGAAGGGTCCGGGGGTTACGTGTATGCTGTTTATATATGACAGTGCTTTCAGGGTGAGAGATAATCCGATAGCGTATTCAACCCCGATGATTTTCTCCAGCAGAGTTCTTGGCTCGTGGACGTCGATTCTGATGGTTACTGCCCCCACATCCGGGTCTCTAAAAAATCCCAAACTTTTTTCTATCGCATCCGGTTTTATCCTGCTGTCTGAGTCCATGCAGGCTATGTACCTGCTCCTGGATAGCTCCAGACCCTTGTTCAGGCATCTAGCCTTCCCTTGATTGACTTTGTTGTTTACAACAGTTATGTTTTCCACGTCCCTGTATTCTTCCATCACCTCCCCTGTTCGGTCGGTGGAGCCGTCGTTTACCAGAATAATCTCTAGCCTCTCCTGTGGATAATCCATGGATAGAAGTGAGTGAATGCTCGCCTTTATGGTATCTTCTTCGTTGAATGCGGGAAGGATTACGGTTATTTTAGGCTTCCCTTCTTTTAATTCAATGTTTTTATAGAAAACAGACCTTTTTTGTATGAAAATCAGGAGATATAATATGATAAAGTAGGTGGACATGAACCATACAGTGTAAACAAGACTTAGGTATACTATATTCATGTTTAACTATCTGTTTCCATGCAAATAAACAGTGCAGGCAATACATTATTGTTTAGTCCGATATAAATATGTTCTTGGATTATAAGGTATAATCCTATCTCATAATAACCAAGAAATTTATTTTGCAAATTTCTTGTAATTGTATTCATAACTGCAGGATGGTTTTAGATAAGCTCAGGGATGGTTTGCAGGGTGCTGTAACGAGTCTGAGGAAGGCGGTTGTTGTAGACAAGAAAACAGTGAAGGAGTACACAAGGGATATACAGAAGACCCTCATCTCTTCTGATGTTAACGTGGAGCTGGTCTTCAGGCTCTCAAGGAATATCGAGGAGAGAGGTCTGCTGGAGAAACCCCCTGGGGGTTTGTCCAGGGGAGAGAATCTTGTAAGGATAACCTATGAGGAGCTGGTTAATCTATTGGGTGCTGGAGAAAAGATTCCCTTAAACGAGAACGACAGAATCCTTCTGGTGGGAATCCAGGGCTCAGGTAAGACCACCACTGCCGCGAAGCTTGCCAGATACATAAAAAAGAAGGGCTTAAATCCTAAACTGATTTGTGCCGACACCTTCAGGCCTGCTGCCTTCGACCAGCTGAGGCAGTTATCGGAGCAAATAAACGTCCCATTTTACGGCAGCCCGGAGGGAAGAAACTCTCTCTCCATAATAAAAGACGGCTTAAGGGAATTCAGGGATGAGGGTGTTATCATAATCGACTCCGAGGGAAGGCATAAACTGAACGAGGAGTTGATGGATGAGATAGGCAGGGTATGCTCTGAAATAAAGCCGGACAAGACTTTTCTGGTTCTGGATGCCACCACCGGACAGCAGGCTGGGGAGCAGGCGAAGGCCTTCAGGAAGCACAGCCAAGTTGATGGAGTTATCTTGACTAAACTGGATGGCTCAGCCAAGGGAGGTGGTGCAATCTCTGCATGCGCTGCTACAGGAGCTCCCGTCTATTTCGTGGGGGTTGGAGAGCACGTCAAGGACTTTGAGGAATTTGATTCAGAGCGTTTTGTTTCCCGGCTTATTGGTTTCGGGGATATTGAGGGGTTGTTGGAGAGAGCCCGGGAGGTTGACTTAGACGAGGAAACAGCCAAGAGGATTATGTCAGGGAGGTTCACGCTTAACGAGGTCTACACCCAGATAGAGCAGGTTGGAAAGATGGGCTCCATGAAGAGGATTATGGAGTTGATGCCTTTTCAGGCGAAAATCCCCAAGGAAATGCTTGATATGCAGGAGGGTAAGATGCGGAGGTGGAAGATTATCATGGATTCCATGACCGAGCAGGAGATGGAGGAGCCGTCCATCATCAAGAGAAGCCGGCTTGGGCGTGTTGCTGAAGGCAGCGGAAGCAGGCCCGAGGAGGTCAGGGAGCTATTAACCTACTACAAGAGGATGAAGAAGATGATGAAGTCCATGGGCGACGAGAGAAGGCTCCGCAGATTAATGAAGCGTATGGGACGTAATATAGGCGTGTGATCAATCACTGGATAATATGTCCATGTAACAAAATTACTACATCAATTGCTTCCCCCCTTTCCACGTCAACATCATATACTGCAATAATCCATTACATAACCACAATAAAGAACAGGTTCAGCACCATTCACTGAGTTTCTTGGTTCTCTTCCTCTCCATCTCCAGGTCATGGACCCTGATTTTTTTGAACTCTATATCCTCCTTCTTCAATAGCGTTTTTGCAGTAGGTGTTATGCTCGGAGCCACAAGAATTCCTGAAGCATTCTCCATGTGCTGTTGAAGCCAGTCCCTGTATCTCTTAATCTGCAGGGCGGCAGGTAATCCCGCCCTCTCCACCTTTAACTCGACTACAACATAGGAGTCACCTATTCTCCCATAGAGGTCGAAGAAGCCGAGAGGGGACTGATACTCTCTGGACTTCAAACGGAATTCTGGATGAACGAGCTCGGGGTTCCTGGCCAGATGATCCTGTAAATCCTTTTCCGTGTGCCTTAAATCCAGCTCCTCCCTGTCCTGCAGGTTGCTGTATGTCCTGTAGTCAAGGACTTCATATATGTGAACACTCATGTCCTCATAGGGTTTCTTTGTTCTACCGCTGCGCAGGATTATCTCCTTCCTCCCTCTCTCAACGTATTCGGCAATGGTTTCTGTTGGGGCTCGCATCCAGTTAACTGGTTTAAGGCCTGTTATGCTGTGAATCAAGAGCGTGGAGTCGGGTTTTATGATTATTATCCTATGCCCCTCCCCTATGCTGGATTTGGATCTGCCGTCGTATTCTATGCTACAGCTGCAGACCATCTGGATGAATTTTCTCTCCTCAAGGTCTCTGTTCATTTGGTTACATGAACCTGCATTGATTGATGGTTTCATACAGAAGAATATATCATTCCAGGTTTTTATCTCACCTAGCGAAACTCTATTTCATCTCCAACTTCTGTTCCTATTATGTTTTCTTTACCTAACTCTACTACATATTTCGCAGGTTTTCCGGGTTTATATATCCTCCATGTATCCTTGACCAGGGGATTAAGGGGCTGGATGTTCCTTCGTAAATCAACAACCTTCATGTTGGAGTCCAGCCACAACACATCAATCGGGTACTGCATGAGGGCCATGTGTATACTTGACGACTTTATATCCTCCCTGGGTGAGACAAGAACAAGGTCCTTTCTATCGGAGAGGATAAGTCCCCGCATCCTTGAGGAAAGGTTCCTGGCTAGTGAGCACCTATGGGATATGATTAATCCCTTTGTCTTGTTTATGACTTTCATGTTATCCCTGAGATATCGATGACCAGGGCGAGATTTCCGTCGCTTAAGATGCTGGCTCCAGCTACGCCTCTCAACCCTCTGAGCTCCTTATCCAGTGTCTTGATCATTATCTCCTGCTGTCCCAGTATCCTGTCGGCCACCACCCCGATCTTGTCACTGCCCCTCTCTATAATAATTACAAAGTTTTTGTCGGGGCTTTCTCCTTTAATATTGAATTCATCCCTGATTCTTATAAGGGGTACTGCCTCATCGTCAAATACAATGCACTCGTTTCCTTCAACATGTTTTATGTGGGCGTCCCTGGAGGGTAGTATCCGCATCACGTTAGAGATTGGGATCACGTAGGTTCTATCACATACATCAATTAACAGGCTCTTTACTATGGCAAGGCTTAAGGGCAGGGTGATGGTGAACTTTGTGCCCTTGTCTCTTTCACAATCCATTTCTACTGTGCCATTGAGTTCCTTTATTCTGGTTTTGACCACATCCAGCCCAACCCCTCTCCCCGAGACATTTGTGACCTTTTTAGAGGTGCTGAAGTTGGGCTGGAACAGCAGATCAAATAGCTCCTTCTCGCTCATCAAATCAAGCTGTTCCCTTGAATACAATTCTTTTCTAACAGCCACCTCTTTTATAGCCTCTGCGTTGAATCCTTCTCCATCGTCTTCGACTTCTATCACGGCTTTATTCCTCTCACGTCTGGCTGTGAGCTTTATGGTTCCCGTTCCTTCCTTGCCCTTCTCTTCCCTCTCCTCGGGCGTCTCTATCCCATGGTCTACTGCGTTCCTCAGGAGGTGGATTAAGGGCTCACCTACTTTGTCCAGTATGGTCCGATCCAGCTTGATTTCACTGCCCTCTATTATGAAGCTAACCTTCTTACCCTCTCTTTTAGCGATATCCCTCATCATTCGGGGGAAGCGGGAGAATATGTGGTCTACGGGAATCATCCTGGCCTCAGTAATCTGATACTGTATGTCCTCTATCAACCGGCTCAGGATTGTTGTTAACTCATCGAGGCCTGCGTCCTTTATATAACCATTGATGTTCTGGAGTCTCATCTTGGCAATCAATAGCTCACCAACCAGTTCGAGGAGTTTATCAAGGTTCTCTACGTTGACCTTTATGGAGTGCACAGTCTTCAGTGTGTGGGGTTTATCAGCCAGCTCTCCACCGTCTACGTCCTCTCCCAGTGAATCAATCCTGCCTTCTTTTATTTTATCCAGATGCTTGAGGACATTGGATACATCGGGCTCCTCCACCCCCTTCCTGACGTTATCCACACCTCTCTCCAGAACATCAAAGCACTCGAATATTATATCAACTACGTAGTCGTTTATCTCAACTTCATCCCTCTTCATGCTTCCCAGGACGTCCTCCATTTGGTGAGATAGTTCAGAGATCTGGTTGAACCCCATAGAAGCAGAGCTGCTTTTTAGGGTGTGGGCACATCTCTGTATCTCGTCTATGTACTCCTTCCTTTCAGGGGTTTTCTCAAACTCTAGAAGGGATTCATTCAGCGACTGCAGCAGGTCTTCGGCTTCGCTTAGATATAACTCTAAATATTCTTGCATGTCTTCGGTCATTTTATGGAGCAGCTACGGGAACAGGACCAGAACTATTGAACCGGCAGTTATGACTTAAGAACCTTATTTATTGTCTCGATTGCCTGCTCTTCCTTGAAGGGCTTGGATATGAAATCCTTCGCTCCAATATCTGCGGCTTCCTTTACTATGCTCTCCTGTCCTACCGCAGAAACCATGATTACCTTGGCAGCAGGGTTGCTTTCTATTATATCTTTTAGCACGTCCATCCCGTATCTACCCCTCATAACGATGTCGAGCAAGACAAGATCAGGCGTTTCCTTCTTGAATTTCTCCAGTGTCTCATCCCCGTTCTCTGCCTCGATGATATTATCATATCCCATACTGTTGAGTATCCTAGCCAATATCTTTCTCATAAAAACAGAATCATCTGCGATTAATATTTTAGCCATGGTGAATTCCCCCTTTAATTCTATTTATACTATTATCCAACATTGAATAAATAGTTTGCTGATAAACTACGGCAGTTAACAAAAGGCTGACACATACACACTGCATACACATTTATATTGGTTACTGTAGTAATATCTAACCAATGGGGTAAAATGGAGGGTGAGTGTATTGTTTTCGCTAACCATAAAGGCGGCACGGGGAAGACAACCTCGTGTGTGAATGTTGCCGGTGAATTAGCGAGGAATAACAGGAAGGTTCTGGTTGTTGATTTAGACCCTCAGGGTAATGCCACATCAGCTTTGGGCTTAGGTGATGAGGAAATAGACGCCTGCATGTATGATGTCCTGCTGAGCGGATGCACCAGCAATAAAAAAACCATTCTGGAGGACGTGATTCTGACCACTGAGGTAAAAAATCTGGATACGGCTCCTGCAACCCTGGACCTGTCTGGGATACTTACCCAGATACATAAAGCAGATAATCCCTTTGCGGTGTTGAGGAATTCAATAGATGGAATAATGGGTTTCTATGATTTTGTTTTGGTGGATACCCCACCAAGCTATGGTTATTTCCTTATTAATTCGGTTTATGCTGCTGACCGTATTATCATTCCCCTGGATACGGGAGCCTTCACCCTGGAAAGCATCAGGGACTTCACTACGCTCCTGGGTGATATAAAAGACGAGCTTAGCTCTGACATAGATGTCCACGCTGTAACATTAACCATGCTCCATGATTCATTATTCTACAGGTTTTCTCGTTTGTTATCGAATTTCACATCATCCCACAGGCATCCGTTGTTGGATGTGAAGGAGAAGGTTCAGGTCTTTTTATCAATAAATAAGGTATTCAGTGAAAACCTCCACGTGATACCCTACTCTCCTGAGATATATAAAGCCCAGTCAGCGGGCCTGCCCTTGTGCTACTTCAATCCAGGACATGAAATAAACAACATATCTGAAGAGATTAGCAGCGGGCTGCTGGAGGAAACAGGATAATTAAATCAATAGGTTGTCATAAAATGGCTAAGAAGAAGGGTGAAAAGAAGGGTAGAAAAAAGTTTTTTGAGAGAGAGGAATCTGATAGAGGGGAGAAGGGCATAGAAGGGAAGGATAAGGCTCCTGCCTCCGAAAGCAGCGAGCAAGCAGGGGAGGAAATGAATAAAAAATCGGATAAAAAGACAACCAGGGAACTAAAAGAAAAAAGAAAACTGGAAGCAGGGATTAATCAAATTTCCGTCATTTTAGCTGAGATAGCTACCGGAAACTACGAGGCCAGGGTGGATGTTGATGCGATAGACATTCCTGAGGTGAAGATGCTGGGCGAGGACATCAACCTCGTTGCTCAAAGCCTAGCGGAGAAGGTTGAGCAGATAAATGAAACCAACAAGGAACTGGCCACCGGAATAACCTCGATTACTGAGGTAACCAAGGGTATGGGGGCAGGGGACTTAACTCTAAGAGCTAATGAAGACATCAGGAATTCATACATTAAGAGTCTGGCACAGAACATAAACGTCATGATTGAAGACTTCACAGATTTAATTATTGGGATAACCGACACCGCTATGGCGTTAGCGAATGGCGGGGGGCAGTTATTAAATAATGCTAAGCAGGTCAGTGACATGGCGGAGGAGATATCTAAGACAACGCAGGGAATATCCAGGAGTTCCCAGGAGCAGTCCGAGAAGACGGAGGAGGCTAGGAAGACGGTTGTGGACATGTCATCCACACTGGATCATATGGCCCAGAGTATAGAGGAGACGGCGGAGAAAACCAGCGAAGTGAACAAGATCGCGCAGGAGGGTGGTGAAAGCGCTGGTAAGGGTCTGGAGAGTCTGGTTGAAATCAGAAACAGTGTTGATGAGTCTGCTGCAAGTATATCCAGCCTCAACGAGAAGAGCCAGGAGATTGGGAAGATTGTCGGCACCATAACACATATAGCCGAGCAAACCAACCTTCTGGCGTTAAACGCTACAATAGAGGCTGCGAGGGCAGGTGACGCAGGTAGAGGATTCGCTGTTGTTGCTGATGAAGTCAGAAAGCTCGCTGAATCAAGCGCTGAGGCGGCTGATAAAATATCCGAGCTTATTGAGGGAATGCAGGATTCGACGAGCAAGAGCGTTGATAGTATGGAGAAAAGCACGTTAAAGGTGAAGGAGGGAACGGAGGTTGTTGGCAGTGCCTTGAAGTCCCTTGAGCAGATAAGTGAAGCCATAGCTGATGTTTCAACACAGGTGGGGGAGCTTTCCGCTGCTGCACAGGAGCAGTCCAGTGGAGCACAGCAGGTTGTGGAGATTATCTCGGAAATTACTGCATCAGCTCAGCAGAACGCTAGCGGGACTGAGGAGATTTCCGCTGCCACAGAGGAGGAGCTGGCTGCTATTAGAGATGTTACCCGAATATCTGAGGAGTTCCGCGACCTGGCGGATGAGTTAAACAAGAACACAGCCAAGTTCAAGATTCTTGGGCAACAGAAGAAGGAAGAATCGATGCAGAAGTTATTCGGGATAAAATGAATGGTTGAGTTCAGGGATTCCCGGGCAACAGAAGGACTGGGAGAAATGGTTTAATCTAAAGATGGCTCCAGCAAATTATGAGGAAGATGAGAAGAAGCCAGGTGATGAAGTCCAGATTGTGGTGTTCAAGCTGGGCGATGAGGAATACGCCTTCGAGATACATAAGGTGCGTGAAATAATTAGGATGGCTAGCATCACGCCGGTGCCTAGAACACCTGCTGTTATTAAGGGCATCATCAACGTCAGGGGCAAGATTGTTGTTGTCGTTA
>JAOZNG010000118.1:3336-4443 GCA_029933895.1 archaeon | reverse complement strand
GCCATCCCAGCAAACGAACCCCCCTGCACTTGGAGTACTCGATGGATGCTGTAGAGAATTTAGTGTTGGTGGCCAGCATAACAGACCTGAAACAGAAACCTCTCTTGTTAATCTCCCAGCCTTCACAGAGGTCCAGGAATCTGGCGTAGGTATATAATGCAGCCTTCAGTCCGGTATATACTCCCTCCATATTGTGGTATTTGCATTCCACCAGGGTATAACTACCTTTCTTTTCTTCCCATACCACGTCGATTTCGTGTTCACCACACCCACCTCTGAGTATCTGCCTCAGCTGTGTGGTTAAACCCTGCTCCCTCAGTATCTCGCTTATGTAGGTCTCGAAGGAGTAACCAGCAGGCCCTAAACGCATGATGGCCCTCTTGAGGTCGTACACGGATGCTAGAGAATGCCTCTCCCTGTCCAGAATCCGGAAGGCTATCTCGTATATGTCGTGGGTGCTGATGCCGTCATATATCCTAGCCTCCACCTTGTCCACAACCTTTTGTGCAGTCTCCTCGGAGGCGCCTGACCTCATAACAGCCCTCTTAACCTTATCAGGATTGAATGGCTCTCTTAAACCAGACCTCTTAACTACTTCAACCATGATAAAGATATCCACCCCCACATTTATATACTATTAAATGGAATGGATTACATGGACAAAAAAATATTATCTCTATTATTTATAGGGCTCTTGTTGTTTGCCTCCGGCTGTACGCAGGAGAAACAATTGACCGACAGGGAGGTTATAGCGAAATCAGAGCAGGCTATGACGGACCTGAAAAGCTATGCCTTCGACATGATGATGGATATGGAAATCGGTGGTAACATTACACCAATGTTGGGCGCCACCCAGATGACCATGACGATGACCACATCCTCTCAGGTAGATGTCACGAACAGGAGATCCCACACCAAGGGCTCCATGAACCTCATGGGTATGGATTTTCCCATAGAGCTGTATACCATAGAGAACACCCAATACAGTAAGTCCCCTATGGCAGGATGGACTAAACAAACCATGGAGGGTGCATGGAATAACTCAAACATGGTGGTTGGGTCGGGTATTGCGGATAGGATAAAGCTGGTCAGAGAAGAAGATGATGT
>JAOZNG010000118.1:0-3326 GCA_029933895.1 archaeon | reverse complement strand
TGTGGTGGACGGAGTCGAGTGCTATGTCTTCTACTTTCAGCCTGAGCCAGGGGATGTTCTGGAGCTGATGAGTGCAAGCCAAGGCGGGATGAATGGCATGGCTAACCAAAAAGACTTCATGGAATCAGTGAAGAAGGTAGAGCTCTGGGAGAAGATTTCCAAAAGCGACTATACTGTGAGAGAGATGCAGATGGTTATGGATGTTGAAAGCGAGGGCACTAATGCAACACTTGACTCCACCTTCAGATTATACGACCTGAACAAGGAATTCAATATAGTGCTACCGGAGGAAGCTAAAGAAGCCAGGGAGGCATCCATCTAAAAAAAAAGATATTGAATTATGGGATACAGGAATACCCCAGAATAACCAGGAAGGAATAGCTGGGTTGCATAATCCCTCCAGGCCTGTGGAGACGTGGAGTTGTTACATGCCGTCTACATGAGATATCCTGTTTTGGAGTTGCTATCGGAGTGCTTCCCTGAAAAGGGTTTCTTTTCTCGTTGAGAGCATGTATGACCCCTTCCTTCACCTCTTATGTGTTATCTGAATTTATTTTAGTATTATGTTATTTATAAATAAGATGGATGGAGTTGTTAGATTGGTTTATCCCTGCAGATCAACAGATAGGGTGATGGTGCGTTTATCCCTATCCAGGACTCCATCCTCAAAAAAGGATATGGATGTGTATGATATTGTGGACTGGTTCAGGGACGAAATATTTTCAAAATCCAGTATTAAGGGATTTGATGAAGAAATCAGAGACCGTGTTCCCTTAAGAGATGTAGTCAACCTGCATAACAGGGATGGACTCCGGGACATGTCACAAATCAGGTCCATGACCAGAAACATAATCTCTGGAGGCGATATACTCTCAAGCGATGGATTACCGAACATAAAACTGGTTAAAACAGAGCGCAATGAGTGGGTTCTTTTCGACGGACATCATTCCATGCTCGCTTATATGCTGGCTGGAAGAAAATACCTGGACGAGGTTCCGCACTTGATTGTCGAAGACGCTGGGAGGACACACGTCCCGGATAAGGAGATTCTAGTATTCTTCGGTAAACATAAGGCTGAATTAGAGAACTGGAGAAAGCATGTGATAAACTGGCAGACAAGTGAGGGAAACCAGCTACAGAAAAGGATTCAGGACAATATGGGGGAGCTGCTGGACGCTCTTCCCATATAACAACCGCCCCCTAAATTAATGAGAGTCTTGCAATCAGGTAGGATATTGTTGACTCCGCACCCTGATTCAGGTTTATTGAGGATTTCCCAAGACCATCATAGCACCCCCCCGTTGCTTCATCATAGACTACCTGGTTCAGGGAGTTATCTCCAAGGAACCACCTGAATGCAGTAACTGCATTTTTCAGATACATTCCCCTTTTCGTTATTCTCTCTGCTAAAACAAGCGTCTGGACCATTGAAGCAACATCAACAGGCTGTTGATCAAAGCAGGCTCTGTGGCCGTTCCTAGGATACCATCCATCCTGTCCGATGGGTATGAATTTCCCATCTATGAAGGTAACTGAACTCAGGAATTCCAGGGTAGTTTCCGCTATTTCCAGATATTTCTTACGGTACGTGGCTAGATAGGCATAGAAGAGAGATTCAGGTAATTTACTGTTGGAGTATGTGAGACAGTCCTCAAACCACTGCCATTTGTCAGAGGAGTGTGTCTCATAAAGCCGAACAAGATAGTCAGCCAGCTCCCTTATCCTGTTAAGCTTCAGGGGGGATGGTTTGATTTTGTTATAGAAATATAAACCAATAATCGAGAACGCAACCGCCCTCGGCGATCTAATGGTTTCGAGATGTTTCAGTGCTTTATCAAACATCTCCTCTGCGTTCTTCCTCAGGTTGGAGGGGATTTTCTTCAGGGATATGAGATATCCAAGAGCCCATAATGCCCTCCCGTATGCGTCCCCGCTCCAGTCTTTACGGTTAATTTCCTTGTCAATGTTGACGAAATTATAGAATCCCCCGTCTTCCTGTTGAACGTATCCTATGAAATCCAGGTATATCTTGATTAATTTAAGTGCCAGTTCTGACTTGAAAATATTGTAATACATAGAACAAACAATCATTGCCCTTGCGTTATCGTCAAGACAATATCCTGAGCGGGGGTCGGGTTTCGCGTGGTTGGAGAACTGTATAATACTGAAATCATCGGTTAATTTCATCACATGTCTGAGTTTTATCTTCGGTAGTTTTTCGTATTTCTCAGAAACGTCTATGTAGTTCTTAAATACCTTAAGGTAGGATAATGCCACATTTGGCCACGTCATGTGTCTCGTGTAGGAGTACGCATTCTCTTCCATTGATTCCTTCAGGGAGGTGTTTGATAGTATCTTTATTATTGTGTCTGCGAATAGTTTCGGGTTATTGAATTCAGCAAGCAGTATCCCTCTTCCGGGATCAACAGCCTCTTTTGCATGGAGGGTTGGGGTTGAGACAACCACCCTTCCACAACCCATCGCATAGGATAATGTACCGCTTACTATCTGGTTAGGGTCCGTGGATGAAAAGACATAAACATCAGTTGCCTTCAGGTAATCTATTATCTCACCTAGAGAAACATACCTGTTATAGAATTTCACATGCTTTTCAAGCCCTAATTCCTTTACTTTCCCTTCAAGAAAGATTCTATAGCACTCCCCATCCTGCTTTCTTACTACGGGGTGTGTTTCACCGACTATCAGGTAGAGGAGATTTGGGAATCTCTCAATAATCTCTGGAAGCGACTCGATAACGTATTCATATCCCTTACGTGGATTCATCATGCCAAATGAGGAGAGTATAAGCCTGTCTCCGTAACCTATCTTTTTTTTCTTTTTCATGCTTGAATCAAACGAGACAGAAGGTATTCCGTGAGGTATGACAACAATATCCTTCTCTGTTAATCCATAATCCTCCCTGAGAATTCCAACCGCGCTATTGGTCATTACAACAATAGACGCTGATTTTTCCGCGATCCTGTTCACAATATCTCTGAGTTTCGGGTTTGGGTCCGGAAGAATTGTATGGAATGTGGTGACTACTGGTTTAGATACGGTCTCCAGAAAGGGGAGTATATGGTTCCCGTATTCACCGCCAAAGATACCAAACTCGTGTTGGATATTTATTAGTGTAATAGCATCTGTTTCGTTGATTTTTTTTGCGACCTCGATATAGCCTTGGACATCTGTATCATTTACCTGGAATATCACCTCATGGGGGTAGTTATAGATGCTTGTTTCGTCATTGTTTATTGCAAGGATCTTGGATTTCATGAATCGGTGGAGAAGATCAGGACGCATAAAGAGGATCTGATCCAGTTTCT
>JAOZNG010000117.1 GCA_029933895.1 archaeon | reverse complement strand
ACGGGAATTCCATGATAGAGATAGAGGACTGTATAGACTTCAAGGAGTGGATAGATCCCGATTCGGGAGATGGCTTTTCATCAACCTCCACGTTTGCAAAATCCTTCTACATGAGTTCTCCGATATTCTACACAGAGGGTATAGACCTCTACACTGGGAGGATGAAAGCAAGAACGGAAGAGAGCGGGGACGTATATGTAAACACGGCATCCTCCCTCCGGTACTCTCTTGACGGAATAAAACATCCTGGGCTATACGGAATAAGAATTGTTAAGAACGACAAATTTGACGAAATGTTAGGAGAAAGCTATCCCTTCAGACCATTTCCGCAGAAATATGGGCGTCTGGATGATGCGGAGATGGCAGGGGGATATCCAGACGGATTCGACAACCGAATCAGCGTAGGTAAGTCGCTTGGGGAGGAAGAGTATGAATATTTACAAGAGGTATTATCCTATGTAATCAGCGTGAAGGTATGTGGCACATCGGGGGAGGAGGTTAAGAAATTAAACGAGAATAAGGAGTTTAGGATTCTGGCATCATACGTTGGTAGAGAGATATCAATACCTTTAGAATATTACGATGAGAATGCTAGGAATAGCGAGATGAGCTTGATTGTTGAAATGAATTACACCGCGATTTTAAACTTCGGTGGTGCTAGCGGATATATTTTGGAGATATCATGTGACCTGGACAATCTTCCGGACAGACTAAATCCTGGGTTGAAGGATACACTTGGGGACAAGAGCGATGTACCCGACAATCTTGACATTGACAGGTTTTTCCTCATACGGCTGACAAACATGGACTATATTCAGACATTCGCAAGAGGGAGTTTGTCCATATCGTCCGATACAGATAATGACAGATTGGACGATTTATCAGAGTTGGAGGTTAATGAGGGATTTCTTTGGAATAAGGATGCAGATAGGGATGGGGTGTCAGATGGGGATGAGGTGAACAATTACTACACGTTGGGATACAGAAGAGATAGTGATGGAGATGGGATAAGGGATTCAGTGGAGTTGAGTATACCCAGCTCAAATTTATGCACTCTAGAGAGTCCTGGAAGTTGGTATGAGAGGAGGTTAAGAAATGGTGATTATTTTGATTTCTCTCCCATTAGCAACGAAGATTTAGATTTAAGTACGAGCACAAATCCGTTAGATGAGGATACAGATGACGACGGTCTTCCAGATGGATGGATAGATGGGTGGTACTACTGGGGTGGATATTACGGCTATTACTATTACGGTGGGCCGTGGGTTAATTATTATGTGGAGGATAAGTGGGGAAGGGGTATAACATACAATGATGGGATAATCCAGGTGTACGAAGGTGAGGATTTTGATTTGGATGGTGCGGTTGACGGAACAATGAGTAGCTGGGATTTTGACGGGGTTACATACGAATTTAAAGGGAGTGGAAGTAAGGAGACCAATCCCAACGTGAAGGATACAGATAATGATCAGATGCCGGATGGATATGAGATATGGTACGCTATAAAAGAGCCGTTGGTGGATGATACTGGAGAGCTTATATTGGACCCGACCAACCCGAATGATGCGGCAAAGGACCTAGACACGGACAGTTTTGCAGTGATTATGGAGGTGGATGGGGATTTAACGGACTCTGCACCACCTGAGAGATACGCCCAGATGATAAACATAGACCAGTCAGAGTTGAAAAAGATAGTGCGAGTGGGTGTGAAGGTAGCTGGGGGTGAGCCAGAATGTATAGGGATATGGGCTGGAACGGATCACAGCGTAGATAATGAGATAACCGTAATATACGACTATTGTGAGAAAAATGAGGACTGGTACGTATATGACGTGCCTCAGGGACTGTTTTATAATGGTCTTCCGGATGGGTACTATTTCTACGTTGTTTTGTACACGTCAGGGACGGTGAAGTGGTATTATAATACCAATGGAGGGGACTCCACCTTTGAATACCGCGATGGTACCTGGATATGGTCAAGTAATAAAGACATGGCGCTGAGGGTGTATAAATGCGACTTCAACGATGCTGGGGACGGTTTAATAAATCTTGAAGAATATACAGTGGGCACCAATCCCAAGAATCCCAACACGGACAATGAAGGGGAGAGTGATGATCATATTAATGACTGCGAAGAAGTGAGGGAACCTGTATCAGGTACGTATGTGAAGGTTTTAGCGAGGACCAGTGTAGCCAATGGGATGCTGGGGTTCAGGTACTTCTGGGATGCGATGCTGACGGATGCGGACTATATAGATTATGACAAAGAGCCCCTTACTACTGGAAACCGACCGAGGTATACATTTAGAGAGAAGGGAGAGGACTTTACATTTGGTCCAGAGGATAGTATAACCACAAAGATGGCATTTCATCTGAGAGACGGGTCACTGGCAGAGCTGGTTTACATAAATGGAGTAGAGTCGCTGGTCATTTGGAACATGACAGACATTAGTTTTGAGTGGTGTGAACCAGGGGATGATGGTAGATATCACATTTATTGTGAATACATAATATTTGACTATTCTACGATGGTGGAGGAGATGGGGGATTATGATATTAAAGTAGCATATAGGGGTCGGGACCTGTACTTCTCCGAGCCGTGCAATCCGGATACGGATCAGGATGGCGTTCTTGATGGGGATGAGATTAACTGGAATTCAAACAGTGACAATTATGCCAGTGGAACGAGGGAGTATGTGGAGTTGGGGGTGGATACAGCCTACAACGTAAGAGACCCTGATTCAGATAACGACGGGGTAAAGGATGGAGACGAACAGGATTGGAATGTAGATGAGGATGGACTGGGACTTGACACGGATACATATGAAAACATGATAGATCCGGACTCTGACGGTGATGGAGTATGGGATGGATGGGAGGATTACTTTAATGATTACGATGGTGATGGAGTTATAAACGGGATAGATGCGGATTCTGATAATGATGGTTTATGCGACGGTTGGGCCGATGGGCATATATGGGATCCGCACGAGGGCAAATTTATATCCGTTGACTCTACAAATCCGGACCCGATATATGATCCTGTGGGTGGGGTTAGTGGAGAGTTTGATCCGTGGGAAGGGGAGGACAGGAATAGGGATGGAGTGTGGGACCCAACGGAGACGGTCCCCTACTGTGAGGATAGCGATGGAGACGGCCTGTGGGATGGATATGATGTGGTGGTAAACGGGGAGGCGCATAGGGGGGAGTTGTATGAAAGTGGTGACACGGAATTTGACACATTGATGAACATAGAGGGGTATGATTATAACAGAGAGTACGGACCTGAGGAGTCGCCGGTTGAACAATCAGAAAGTACAGACCCATTGGATTCGGATACAGACGATGATGGTCTTCCTGATGGGTTTGAGGTGAGTGGGTGGGGTATAACGACGACAATAAGGTATGCGGACGGGGAGGGAATAGAGTATAAAGAAGTGAGTGGGATACGAACAGATCCAACGGATAGTGATTATGATGGTGACAATCTGCCTGACGGTGCTGAGTTTGAAAACTGGACGCTGCCCTATGATGACGACACAGATTCTGACGGATTGGACGATGACGTAGAGATAACAGGATGGGAAACAGACCCACGGAATTTTGACAGTGATTGGGATTATCTGCCGGATGGCTACATAGAGGGATGGAGGCGTAGGGGAGAGGATGATTGGAGGGTGATGAGTGGTACTTTTGTGAATAACACGAGGGATCCGTGGGAGGGTGAAGATTTAGATGGGGACGGTGAGAGGGACGATGGTGAGTCTGATCCTACGGATATGGATACCGATAATGACGGCATAATAGATGGGTACGAGTATTTCTATGATATTGTGTTCTACTTTATAGATCCTGGGAAGACGGTAAGTACCAATAGGTACTGCGATTATGATGGAGACGGACTGCCAAACGCAGTTGACACAGATTCTGATGGAGATGGGTTGAATGACGATGATGAAGATGTAAACGACAACGGGAAGCTGGATGGTACAATAAGTTCTGGTAATAATTATCCGAATTATGATACAGCCTCTGAGCCGAATCCGTATGACAGCGACAGCGATGATGATGGCCTTGAAGATGGGGAGGATGTAAAGCTAACAGATTACCTACAATCAGGAGAGTATCTTTATTATCTAGCGGACCCAGACAATGATGGGTTAGTAGCATGTATGGACACTGATTCCGATAACGATAACACAAGCGATAAATCCGAGATAGACTCTGGAAGGAACCCACTATATTATGGAGACAAAGATGATGACAACGATGGCCTAACGTATGACCTGGAGAGGGATTACGGATTAAGTGACAATGACCCTGATTATGATGATGATGGCCTTACTGATGGAGAAGAGGTACAGATATATAACACAGATCCGAAAGATGATGACACAGATAACGATGGTATGCCCGATAAATGGGAGGCACAGAAGGGATTGAATCCAACCGATGAG
>JAOZNG010000116.1 GCA_029933895.1 archaeon | reverse complement strand
ATGGGACAGCCGAGGCCCCGTAAATGGGACAGGGGGCAGGTCACGTTTATGGGACAGAGAGGTCACGTAAACGGGACGGGATTGTGCAGGTGGAGGCCGAAGGTCTGGATGGGTCGGGAGGCCCCGTCTGTGGGAGGGGACCGAATGACAGTCTATATATGGCTGTCAACGGGGGAGCTGGGGTACGCTCTATTTGTGAAACATAGGTAAGTGGAATATTCGATGAGCATTTTTTAGTTGGTTACGTTGATTAAGTGAATGTATTCTCACAACATTCTAGAAGAGATAGACAAACAATGTTTAGGTTTTATTTAATTTTGGATTTAGTTTACGACTTTCGGTGGGGTGGTGTAAAAGTATTTATATGCCTTCCCTCATGCATTATGGGGGATGGGGGTGGGATATGAGGGATGTGGGGCCGGATGGAGGCAACCTCAATAAAGGGCTAAACTATGACAAAGAGCTGTATGTGGGGGAGAATGCATGACAATTTACAAAAAGGTAATAAGAGATCCTATATATGGTTATATTGGAATTACCCCTGAACAGCTTCGTTTAATAAACCTACCTGTATTTCAAAGATTGAGGAGGATCTCTCAACTATCCTTTGCAGATTTTGTTTATCCGAATGCAACCCATAACAGGTTCAGCCATAGTTTAGGAGTTATGAGGTTAGGTAGAATAGCTTCTGGTTATCTAAAAGACACGGGTATTGGGGAAGAATTGGATTTATCCACAGAAGAAGATTATATGACTATTGAATGGGCCGGACTGTTGCATGACATCGGACATCTTCCTTTTTCTCATGTATGTGAACCGGTGTTTGCGCATTTTATTGATAACACCAATGTCTGGAAGGATTATCATGTGGATTTGGGAAGTCGTATCATTACAAATCCTGAATATGGAATATCGGAGATTCTCGGAGATGAAATAGCAGAGAAGGTACCTCATCTTATAAAGGGAGAATCTAGTGTCCTCTCCCGGCATTTGACCGAAATAATGACTGGAATAAGCAGTATTGATAGACTGGATTACTTGAGGAGGGATGCATATCATGCGGGGGTGCCCGAATATGCAATTATTGATAGCGACAGAATTATAAAATCATTATTAATATATCCTGGGGACCCTCTTCTCTCACCCATCTTTAAAGCAAAATCCTTGTATGCTCTAGAAGGGGTGGTGTTATCCTATTTTTATATGTATAGAACAGTTTATTATCATCATACTGTGAGAGCTTTGTGTCTGCTTTTTCAACACACCCTGTGGGATGCCTTCGAAAAATATGACCTGAAGGATAAGCTAGACGATATCTTAACACCCGAGTTTTGGAACCATTTTGATGATCACACCTTTCTGGGAATCTTACGAGAGTTGAACGAAGATATACGAAAATCCTTGGAGAGGATAGTCTTTAGAAAACTGCCAAAAATTGTTCCTATCTCAAAATTAAATGTTGGTAGGATATTTAGATTTTTAAGTAATGCTACCTTCGCAGAGAAGATGTACATAGAAAGAATGATATGTGAGTATTTGCATGAGTTTGGTGTAGAGGATGTTCTTCTGGACTCTCCAATTGTCATTCCATACCCGCGCTCATCATTAGCAGAGAGAGCAATATATATTTGGGACGAGACCGAAAAAGAACCATACAATATTGCAGAAGATTCTCCCCACATGCTGACCTTATCACAAGTGGCTGAGAAACAGCTTGCAGCTAGAGTTTATGTTTATCCCCCAAATCTACGAAGTAATGAGCGGTTTATAGATGAGCTTAATGAGGTGATTAAAACGGAGGTGAGATGATGAATAGAGATTATTTGTCTGATTTAGCGGCGTATATAGTGATACATAGTAACGGAGAGGAACCATTGCAAATAGGCGCTAAGATATCCCGCAATTTGCATATGCCCTCGATAATAGCCGAAGATTTTTTCACAATGGTTTCCGCCGCTAAGACGTTTGGTGTGCCTGAGGAGCTACGGAAAGAGATAGATGAACGAGTAAAGAAAATTGAGTTTTATGATGTAATCACAAGAATACTGAAATAGCATTGATTATCTCTTAGTAAGAACCAAAAGTTAAAGAGTTTACGCATTTTCACAGGGGAGTCTATATAGACATGGTGATATTGGGATTTGTTATTTAGACCTTCCAGTTTTTAATAATAGAAACGAATTGAATCCTGTCAATAGGATGTGTATGGTTGCTATACTGTATGTTCTGACCTGAGTTGTGAACGTTGAACAGTGATGTTCATTTAAGGTAGTGTACCTCCCTATTGAACTGTGGATATGGACTTACAGTTTCCGCGTGGGGGACATAGTGGGTCACGTCTATGCAACAAGGCAGGTCACGTCTATGCACGGTGCATAAACGGGTCCCAGGACTCGTTTATGGGACAGCCGAGGCCCCGTAAATGGGACAGGGGGCAGGTCACGTTTATGGGACGGAGAGGACTCGTAAACGGGACGGGACTAGGCTGGTAGGGGATGAAGGTCTGGATGGGTCAGTAGGACCCGTCTGTGGGACGGGACTGAGGGGGAGGTTTTTAAAGGTTTTACCCTCACCCATACTCTTAGGGGCCTCGCAGATCTGCTCGCTAAACAATGTTGATTATAAAATAAGGAGGAAGGTATAGAATGAGAGATATAATAAACTGTATCACAAAATATATTGATCTTGTGGATACTGAAAGTTTTATAGTACATTGGAAAAAGTTTGCTCATAGTCTTATACTTGGGATACATGAAGGGTATCAAAAAGGATATTATGAACCTAATATTGTGGGATTAATTGAGTCTATAGTAAACAGTATTGGAAGCTTTGAAACAAAATATAGAGACATGGAAATATCTACTAAATCAATTTTCATCCATGGAAATAAATCACAAGTAGAGTTTGAATATTATGACAAGAAAACACAACGGGAACTGGGAGATATAATTTTCATTTTATCCATTGTGTATAAGGGTAGGAAGTATTTTGAAAAAATGACAATAAATCAGGTTAAGAAATCAAACAGAGCAGACTGGAATTTATCGAGCGATAGTGCAAAAGAACAGCTGTATCTGCTTTCAAGGTTTCCGAAATTTAGAGGAGTTAATAAATCCCTCATACCTATCAAAGAATATAATCTTCCAAACTATTCTGGATGCTTGGGAAGTTACGGATTGCTTTATTACCCCGGTGATTTCGTCTTTGCTAGCTCAAACATGTTGGACATAATTTTGAAAAACAAAACACGATTAAAATTGGAAGACCTATTGTTGTACGGTGGTAAGGAGTACTATTTGAATCTGCGCTCTCGCATGTTTCCGTGGGATATCTGTGAGTGCCCAGAATGTTTATACATTCTTCGTGAATTATATCATTTTCTAAAAGATTATCGATATCCTAAATTTTATCCTTTAATGTGTTGGTCTCCGGTATTAGGCAATTCATGTATGGCCTATAATTCTTATGAATTTTCAGACAAATATCTTAGAGGTTGTATAGGTGAAATGATATATGCTAAAAATCTCCGTTACAATCATTATGCTTTTCAATTCTTACGAGATATACTTTCTATGATAGAAAAGAAGGCTAGGAAAGAGAACTTAGAAAATATTTTGAAATTTGTTTTATCTTTAAATTTCAACAACTATGTAGGAAGTCAAGACGATAAAGGTTATGATCAGTTCAATTATGAAGGAGGAGGAATAGGTATCATTCACACGGCCATATATTTAGGAGAGGATAAATAATGAGGTGACCGCTTATAACAAGCTCTTAGCCGGAAAGCAACTTGGCAGGTGGGGGTGAAAAAAATGCGTGAGAAAGAACTTCGCAATAAATTAGTTGAGGATTTGGAAAAAAAAGGTTTATTCTCCGCTAGTATGGGTAATGGTACCTTCGACATTTATGTCTTTCCATGCAATAGATTTGTAGAGTTAAAAAAGATAAAAGATTTGTCACGAGTTCCAAAAACAAAGGAGAATAGTGGTATAAGATTTACTGAACTACAGTCAAAATTGTTGAGTAAAATGGAAAAAACAGACGACTTTCCAGTAGTAGTTATTGAGGAAGACAACGTCTTCTATCTGATTCCTCCCGAGAAACTTAAACAGCTTGTAAGAGAACCTGAGAGAGTGTCAAAAAAGAGAAATATTATATCAAAAGGGTACTTCGCAGCAGAGTCTTTATCGTATGAGGAGATGCTAAGTAAACTTTATGGGATGTTGTTGAGGTAGGATTTGTGATTCCTAGGTCTAACCTTTTGGAAACTTTCTTTTCTACCCCTTCACTCTGTTTGAGTTATATTTCAAAGGGGTTATTTAACTTTAACACTAACGGCCTTCGCCTAAATCCTCGTCTATTGACTCGAACTTCGGTTACTTACTAAAACATCAGCTGTCCCCTCACATCTGGTTGATGTCCTGTCTATGGGACTCGGCAAATCACGCTTATGAAACAGGGAGGCCCCGTAAT
>JAOZNG010000115.1:2341-4491 GCA_029933895.1 archaeon | reverse complement strand
GCCACCCGGCCAGTAATTGAGTTACTGGCGGGTATACCCTCCATAATCTACGGCCTCTTTGGTCTAGTGATCATCGTAAGGTTCATCAAGGTTTCACTTGAGCTTGCTACCGGTGAAACCATCCTGGCGGGTTCCCTTATTCTGGCCGTAATGATTCTCCCAATCATCATCAGCATATCACAGGATTCCATTGAGTCAGTCCCACGGTCTTTCAAGATGGGCTCGCTGGCTATGGGAGCCACGAACTGGCAGACCATGAGAAAGATAATAATTCCCACCGCATTACCTGGCATTTTCGCGGGCATAATACTGGGGACGGGAAGAGCCATTGGGGAGACTATGGCCGTGGTCCTGGTTTTAGGGAATTCCGAGAACCTGCCTGAGGTGGTGGATCAGCTTCTTGGAAAGGAAGGTGGCTCCACAGTGATGCAGTTAATAAACCAGATTCCGGAGATATTGTTTAAACCAGGTGAAGCCCTGACCTCCGCCATACTCCTAGAGATGGGTCCTGCGGAAGTGGGTGGCCTGCACTACTCAGCCTTATTCGCTTTGGGTGTGATCCTGTTCTGCATCACCTTCACGTTAAGCGTTGCATCAAACTATATACTATCAAGGAGCCAGATTAGCGTGAGATGATTGACAGCAAGACATCAGATAAGGTTATGGAGGGGGTTTTTTGGTTTTCCGCTCTAGTAATAATCTCCATCCTGTTCCTCATCATGGGATATGTTTTCGTGGAAGGAATCAGGGTAGTGAATCTATCGTTTATAGTGGATATGCCGAAGAACAACTGGCAGGAGGGCGGAGTCTACCCTGCGATAGCAGGAACATTTTATCTGGTGGCTGTATCGCTTTTGTTCGCTGTCCCCCTGGGTGTACTAACTGCAGTCTATCTGGTGGAGTTCAGGAAAGAGGATAACCTCACCAGCATCATCAGAATCAGCGTGGACTCTCTTAATGCCGTACCCTCCATAGTCTTCGGCTTATTCGGTTTATCTCTCTTCTTTTACTACCTCAGGGATTTCACAGGGGGGCCCACGATATTCTCTGGGGGCCTGACTCTGGGTTTCATGATACTCCCAACGGTCATAAGAACCGCTGAGGTGGCCTTGAGAGCAGTGCCTTTATCGGAGAAACTAGGAAGCTATGCCCTGGGAGCTACAAAGCTGCAGACCATCAGCAGGATTGTAATACCCAGCTCTATTCCAGGGATAATAACGGGCGTGATACTGGGTTTCGGCCGGGCTGCTGGAGAGACTGCCCCAATCATCTTCATGGTAGCGTTGAATCCCATGATGCCGGAATTCCCGTATTTATTCTCGCAATGCAATGCCTTAACCACCCAGATATACTATCTCACATCAGAGGCCATATCAATCGAGAGAGCGTTTGGCATGGCGTTCGTGCTCATATCGATTATCCTGATCTCGAATTACTCTGCAAGATTAATCAATAGATACCTGGCGAGGAACATAAGGAGATAGAATGGATGATGGAAACGAGATAGAAATCAGGGACCTTAATCTGTGGTATGGAGACAATCATGCCCTGAAGGATGTTAACCTGGACATCAGGAGGAACAGGATCACTGCCTTAATCGGTCCCTCAGGCTGCGGGAAGAGCACCTTCCTCCGGTGCATTAACCGGATGAACGACTTAATTGAGGGTGTGAGGATTAAAGGTGAGGTGCTGCTTAACGGGGAAAACATCTACAGCAAGGGGGTGGATGTCGTAGCCTTGAGGAGGAGGATTGGCCAGGTCTTCCAGAAACCAAATCCGTTTCCGATGAGCATATACGACAACATCGCATACGGTCCCAGAATCCATGGAGTGGAGAAAAAGGATCTTGACGGAATTGTGGAGAAAAGCCTTAAGGATGCTGCCCTGTGGAGGGAGGTGTCTGACCGGCTTGACATGGCAGCCCTGGATTTATCCGGCGGGCAGCAGCAGAGGCTGTGTATAGCAAGAGCTCTTGCTGTCAGACCGAAGGTTATATTATTCGACGAACCATGCTCTTCTCTGGACCCTATCTCAACCCACAGGATAGAGGATCTATTGCAGGAGCTGAAGAGGGATTACACTATCGTGATAGTAACCCACAACATGCAGCAGGCTGCCAGGGTATCTGACTACACCGGCTTCTTCCTTCT
>JAOZNG010000115.1:0-2331 GCA_029933895.1 archaeon | reverse complement strand
AGATGCTTGAGTTCAACAGAACACGGGTTTTATTCGAGAACCCTGAGATGAAAGAGACAGAGGATTATATAACCGGGAGGTTTGGATGAAAAATGCCCAGAACACGGCTTATGGGGGAGATTAATAGAATAAAAGATGACATGAAGGAGATGGGCATCCTGGTCTGCAGGGACATAACAGATGCCATGAGTTCATTGGAGAAAAAGGATGTTGTTTTAGCAAAAAACGTCATCGAAGACGATACGCGGGTTAATAAACTGTACTCGGATCTGAAGGAGAGATGTATCCAGACTATTGCATTACATCAGCCAGTGGCCAAGGACCTGCGTTTCCTGACCATAACCATAGACGTGGTCTACAACCTGGAGCGTATAGCAGACTACTCGGATGATATCGCGGAGATAGTCTACTTCGTGAGGAAATACCCCATCAACCTGGAAGAGATTATGGAGATGGGTGTTGTAGCAAACCGGATTACAGAGAACGCCTACAGGTCTTTCCTGGAAAGGGACCTGGAGCTGGTTGATGCTGTGGGAAGAGACGAGGAAAGAATGGATGAACTCTTCGGGAAGATATTCCCTCTCCTGAAGGATTTAGTCAACGAGAAACCAGGGAAGTTTATCTTCGCCATGAACATGATTATGGTCGCCAAGTATCTTGAGAGGATTGCTGACCACGCCTTCAACATAGCCCATCGCACCAGATATGCTGTGTTAGGTGACGCGGAAAGCATATAACCTACCTCAGGGGATTCCATTCCTTTATTGCTTTCTCGTATGATTCATGGGTTCCTGTGTCGAGCCACTGCCCCTGGAATGAGTAACCGTATAGCTTCCCTTCCTCAGCGATCCGGGGGAATACGTCATGTTCCATCATCGCATGACCCTCTGGCACATATTCCAGGATCTCTGGTTCTAGGACGTATACTCCTGCATTAATCATGCCGCCTATAGCTCCCTTCTCTGGCTTCTCTATGAACTCTGTTATACGGTTGCCCTTCATCCTGACTGTCCCGTACCTTGATGGGTTGGGCAGCATCTTCAGGGCTATGGTTGCGATGCCCGCCTCCCTGGCGTGGAATCTGATGAAATCAAGCAGGTCTATGTTCACCAGTATATCGCCGTTGAACATTATAAACGACTCCGTGAGCTGGTCTTTCATCAGATTCAACGGTCCTGCTGTCCCAAGCGATTCCTCCTCCTCCACATATCTTATCTTTATCCCGAAATTGTTTCCGTTGCCGAAGTATTCTCGTATCTTATCGCCCAGATACCCTATGGAAAAGATGACTTCCCTGATGTTGTATTCGACCAGGAGGTCTAGTGTGTGCTGGACGAGGGGTTTGCCTTGTACGGGGATTAGGGGCTTCGGCATCTCGTAGGTGAAGGGCCTCATCCGCGTTCCCTTACCTCCAGCTAGGATAACTGCCTTCTTGACTTTTTCCACTGTCAGGTTCCGTTCCAGAATAAACTCAACAGCCTGCTGCCTGCTTTTTATGCTGACCCCATCTATCAACGCATCTATCCCCTCCAGTAGCTTGCCGGGTAAATCTATCTCTATTCTTTCACTCATCTCAAGTAATAATTTAGATACTCTTATTCAAATATTATTCATGATGTTGTCTATTGACGGCTCGATGGGGGAGGGGGGTGGCCAGATCATGCGGTCGGCTGTTGCCTTAAGTGCAGTCACCGGGAGGGAATTAAGGATATACGATATCAGGGCCGGCAGAAGCAATCCCGGTCTCAGGCCGCAGCATCTAGCTGCTGTCAAGGCCGTTGCCTCCCTCTGTGATGCCTCTGTTGAAGGTCTTGGGGTTGGCTCATCCGAGATTTTATTCTCTCCCGGTGAAATAAGAAGCGGACTTTTTAATGTTGACGTAGGCACCGCCGGCTCTTTATCTCTTGTCCTCCAGGCTCTGCTGGTGCCTGCATTCCATGCTCCAGGTAAGATAGAGTTTCGTTTAAAGGGGGGCACTGACGTCAGGTGGAGCCCGCCGGTTGATTACCTGCGTTGCGTTTTCCTCCCACTGCTGGAGCGTTTCGGTTTCAAGGTTTCTCTTTCTCTGGAACGCAGGGGATTCTACCCGAAGGGCGGGGGATTGGTCTCTGTTACAGTCCATCCATCTAAACCTGAAAGAATTATTTTGGTTGATAGAGGTTTTGTCGAGCAGGTGAAGGGTTTATCTTACGCGCACAGGACATTGGGAGATAAAAAAGTGGCTGAAAGGCAGCTGAGGTCTTCGAGAAGAAGACTATGCACCTATTTACCTGATAAGGGGGGTATAAGACTGGAGAGGGAGTACGTTGATTCCCCTTCTCCTGGTTCTGG
>JAOZNG010000114.1 GCA_029933895.1 archaeon | reverse complement strand
ATGGACGAAATCAATCTCCAGGATCTCCTGTCGGAGGAGAGAACGCTTCTGTCGAAGGAGAGAACAAGCCTGGCCTACATAAGAACGGGAACCGCATTGGTGGCTGTGGGCTTAGGTGCCCTGAAATTTTTCGAGATGAACCAGGCGGTGGTCATCATAGCCTCCTTCATGGTTACAATAGGCTTTATCATGATACTGTACCACACCATGTGGGACAGGCGTTACATCCACAGAATCCACTACTTCGAGAAGAAGATACACAGGCTGTCCAATTATGAGGAAGTCACCGACGAGTCACTGAAAAACAATCCCTGATTGGTCTATTTCTTCCTGATTCTACCCCTACCTGATGGAATCAATTTCTGGATATCCTGCAGATTCACTTTACTAATCAGCTCCCTGTGGTCCTTTCTTGCCATGGAGTGGATTTTCTCCCTTATCTCTGAAGCAAGCTCCCTGCTCTTCATCCTACCAGGGGTTAACTCCACAAAATAATCTGTCCTCTCCTTCACGGCATTAACAGGCCCCCCATAGACCTTGACTTCACCATTTTCTATCTTGAATCCTACTGCTACACCCAACGGAGTGTTCCTGTACCACCTCTTCCGTCCATATATCATGAATGCGCCCTTGCCCAGGTATTCCCCGGCGGGAGCGTCCTTGGAAACCTGCTCTGGTCTTACCTCATAGACGTCCACTGAACCAATGCCCCGGCTCCAGGCCCTACTATATGATGCAGCTGCTTGAGCCGCCTCCCTCCTCGTAGAGTCTGGAACCTCCACACCTTCGGGATTTTTCACCACAAAAAAAGGAGCACCATGGACATGGGAGTGGAACACTAAATCATTTCCTGTTGTGTGTTTCTTAATCAAGTTCTCGTTGGTTGATGCATCCCTGCCCCCTACTACAAGCAGATTATCGCTGCTCTTAAAGAAACGAAACCTCTCAAACCACTTCTTCCTCCTCCTGGGCTTCTTTTTCTCCGGAATCTTTTTCTCCACCAGTTCCTCCCTCTCCAGGCCTTCAAGCTTCTTCTCAGTCTTCTTAAGAGCCTTCATGGCCCCCCTGATTTTTCTCCTAGCCTTCTTGGATTTTTTGTAATAGTATTCCGCGTTCTCGGAGACTGATTTATTGGAATCGATTATGAACCTCATTCTCTGAACTCCCAGCTGAATTTCTCCTTCACCACCTGATAGATCGCCTCCGGGGGCATGACACCTAACTCGGTGACCACCATGTCCACCATGCTGGCATCTGTTACATCAAATGCGGGATTATACACCTCCAAGACAGAGGGACGGTCCAGCCACAACTCATCAGGGCTTCTCTCCTCTATCTCCACAACCAGACCCATCATCGACTGGGGTGAGAACTTGATGGACTCAACGGCGACAATGAAATCTATGCCGTGTTTTTTCGCACACAAGGCAACCTGAGAGGTCCCGATTTTGTTGATCACGTCTCCGTCCACGCACACGGTGTCTGCTCCGACCAGAACCCTATCCACCTTCTTTGTTTCCATGGTGAGGCAGGTTGCGGAGTCAACGATTAAGGTAACCGGTATTCCTGCATCAACCAATTCCGCAGCTGTTATGTGGCCCTGCATCATTGGCCTGGTTTCCGTGGCATAAACACTGAACTTTTTCCCCTTACTCCAGGCCCTCTTGAGAATCTCTATCACTGTATCAGAGTTGCAGTGCGTCAATAATACATCATCGTCTCTGATTATGTTGGAGCCTATCTCAGCAATCTCATCCAGGGAGTTCTCTATCTCTCGAATGAATCTCTCTATGTCCTCCAGCAATTGCTCCCTGAATTTCTCCCCCCCTAGATGGGCGTTTTTTTCAGCTAAATACATGATATGGTCCACGGAGTTTGGGAGTGAGACAGCTGTGGGTCTTGCATCCTTCAACCTCTCCCCGGCACACCTCAAGGTCTCCATGAGATCACCTTCATCTCCAATAACAACTTTTTTCATGGATTCAGCGGCTGAGACGGCGATATTCAGCGCTCCTCTCACCTTCATGGACCGTATGTCCTCCACTAAGGAGTCAACATCCGACAACACCCTCTTTTTGACCATATTTATCTATTCAGATACATAGAAATATATTACTGGGTTCTCGGATATGATACACGAAAAATGCACCTGCTTTCGATGTCTGATTTAAGCAAACAGGAACTCGAGCGTTTTTTAGCTGAAACGTGGGCGATAAAAAACAACCCAGCCAGGTACAGGGATTCAATGTCTGATAAGACGCTTGTTTTGTTGTTTGAGAAACCAAGCACAAGGACTAAGATATCTTTTGAGGCTGCGATGGCGCAACTGGGAGGGCATCCCATAACCCTGGACTCCAGATCGTCACAGATGTCTAGGGGCGAGACCATAGGAGACAGCGCCAGGGTGTTAAGCAGGTATACTGATGCTATAGCAGCAAGAGTCTACATCCATGAGACCTTGGTGGAGTTGGCGGAGAACTCCTCTATTCCTGTAATCAATGCATTATCTGATATAGAGCACCCCTGCCAGGCCATAGCAGACCTGTACACCATGAAGGAGTATAAGTGCTATCTGGAGGGTGTTAAACTAGCATATGTGGGGGATGGAAACAACGTCTGCAATTCCCTGCTGCTCGGTTGTGCGATGACAGGCGTTAATCTATCTGTTGCCTCCCCCCCGGATTATGAGCCAGACAGCGATATATTATCGAAGGCGCAGTCATTAGCTGACTCAGAGATTAAACTCTACAATGAGCCACTGGACGCTGTCGGAGACGCTGACTTCGTATACACTGATGTCTGGGTGGGTATGGGTGATGAATCCGAGGAGGAGGAACGCCTTAATGCCTTCCAGGACTATCAGGTGAATACAGAACTTATAAGGCGGGCGGGAAAGGATTGCCGGGTGATGCACTGCCTGCCAGCACACAGGGGTCTGGAGATAACTGATGAAGTATTGGACAGTAGCAGTTCGATTGTATGGGAGCAGGCGGAGAACCGATTACATACCCAGAAAGCAATACTCCTCAAGCTGATAGAATGAAGTCTGAGCTCTCCTCTCTGGATGTTTCCGTTCTCGTTGATGAATTAAATGACCTGCTCAGGGGTTCCAGGGTCAGGAATGTGTACCAGACAGGGGATAAAGAGCTTAAGATCAAGTTTTTCATTTCAGGGAAGGGGAACATGGACTTGATTATTGCGCCAAACTATTTATGTGTCTCGTCCTACAGCAGGCTTCCACCTCAGGAGCCAACCTCTTTCGCGATGCAATTGAGGAAGTACCTGAAGGGTTCCTTTCTGGAGGAGGTGAGGCAACACGGATTCGATCGCATTATGGAGTTCCTGTTCAGGGGGAAGGAGGGGTGTTTCCTCTTGATTGTTGAGTTGTTCAGCTCCGGTAACGTAATCCTATCCAGTATGGATGGGAAAATCGTTGGTGTCCTGGAATGGCAGAGGTGGAGGCACAGGAGGCTTGGAGTGGGCCGGGAATACAGGTACCCTCCCGGGGGAGTTAATCCCCTGGAGATTGACAGGGAAAGCCTTGGTGATATGTTAGCTGGCTCGAATAAAAATATTGTTTCAGCTCTTGCCTCTGAACTGAACCTGGGGGGTTTGGTTGCGGAGGAAATCTGTTTAAGGTCTTCGGTTAACAAGGATGTGGAGGCTTCCTCTCTCAGTGTGGATGAAATCAACCGTCTCCACAATAGCATAAGTGAAGTCCGACAGGAGATGAGTATGGATGATGTGAAGCCGGTGCTGGTTCTTGATCCAGAAGGTAATCCAATAAATGCTTTACCCTTTCCCTTCCGTAAATACGATGATTCCAGGGTTAAGCTGATGGATTCGTTTAATCAGGCAGTGGATGAGTTATTCAGCCAGAGGGAGATAGAGAAGTTAAGGTCTAGGATGGATAAACGTTTCCAGGAGAAGAAGGAGAAACTGGAACGTATCAGGGCCAGCCAGGAGGAGACTATTGAAGGCATGGAGAGGGAGAGTGTGGAGATGAAGAGGATTGGGGATTTAATCTACCAAAACATGCCCGGGATAGAGCAATTGATTAAGGCAGTGAATGATGCCAGAGACAGGGGTTATTCCTGGGATGAGATAAACAAGAAGCTTTCCGGGAGGAAAATAAATGGCCTAGGGATTGTTGAGGTTAAGAAAGACGGCTCCATATTACTTGATGAGGTAGAATGATTGGTTTACTAGCTGACACACACGACAACATGAAGGCTATCAAGAAGGCAGTGAACTTCTTTAACTCACGGAATGTGGCTTTGGTCCTGCATGCAGGAGACCTGGTATCTCCATTCACTGCCAGGGAATTCAGGCGGTTGAATGCTCCTTTCCATGCAGTATACGGCAACAACGAGGGTGAAAGGGAGGGCTTGAAAGATAAGTTCCAGGGTCTATGCAAGCTCTCGGATTTCATCGAACTAGAGTATAATGGAAAGAAGATTTGCGTGTATCATGGTACCATCCCTTTCATACTGAAGGCCCTGGAGGAGTCACAGATCTATGATCTTGTGGTGACCT
>JAOZNG010000010.1 GCA_029933895.1 archaeon | reverse complement strand
ACTGTCGTTGTCTGAGTCAGGATCAAGAGCGTTTATCAGACCGTCGCAGTCAAAGTCAAGGTTCCAGAACGGCTCCTCTCCATCCGCTATACCGTCATCATCGCTGTCCGCATCCCTCGGATCAAGTCCAAAGAAGAACTCCACCCCGTCCTTTATTCCATCATGGTCCGTGTCCGAACAGAGCGGATCACTCTCATTCGCATTGTCATAATGACCGTTCTGGTCCGTCTCAACAGCCGTGTCGTAAAGATTATGCGTGGAGTCGTCCTCTATACCGTCTCCGTAATACTTAAAGAAAGAATCATCATCGCTGTCCCGGTCCATGGCGTTTATAAGACCGTCTCCATCGTTGTCTGAATTCCACTTCAGCTTCTCCTCACCTCCATCATAATTAAACTGCCACAGGTCCGATGAATCCTCTATCCAGTCGTCATCGCTGTCCCAGTCAAAGGGATTCGTCTCAGACGCCATCACGAAGAACGGATGGTCATACGGCTCTATCCCCTCCGGCGTCAGCAGACTGTCGCTGCTGTTCACAATATTTACTGACCCATTAGTGCTTCCGTTCACATAGCAACCATCCACCCTCTCACCACTAACCTCACCCCAATCCTCGTATATGGAGTATTGAGTGTTCCCCCACACGTTGGCCTCTATTACATATACGTACGCTGCAATCCCAGATACCCTGTAGTAGACTCCAATCGCATTGTCCGTTATGTTGCTTCCGTATATCGCCACTCCAATTATGTCCTGCGGAATGCTCTCAAAGTGATACGGACTCGGCTGGAATATGCTCACTCCCTTGGACTCAGAACCCCCACTGTAATCCTCTATACTGCTCCCCTCTATCTGAACAGTAGAGTTGTATGAGAGTATCCCAGCGTAATTATTCGTACTGCTATCCCCGTAAAGCTCAACTCCCACCAGCTTCACTATGGACCTCTCTGCCACTATCGTTGTGTACCTTATCACATGCCCCCCGCTGTTCAACGTGCCATCCCCGTATACATCATTACCGCTGAAACCGTGCCCACTGTAGCTCCCAAGGTCCATCTTAGCCTTCCTCACCTCCACATAGTAAAGCTCTGAGCCCGCCTCGTCATTGTCCTTGAACACAAAACCAAGCCACGTCTCTGAGGTGGAGTCCATCTTTATACTGTGCTCCGGCGTACCCATGATCATTAGCCTTGAATTGTTCTTCACAAATATGCCCTTCCCAGTGGCAAATTTAACCGTCCAGTCCTCTCCGCCATCCCTCGGAACCACTATGTACAGCGTCGGAGGCTCCCTGCCATCTTCAGGCTCAAGAACTATGTCCTCGTTTATGGTCAGCACATGAGTGTCTGTATTATAGCTGAAATCGGTCACCTTATCTCCGTAAGGAAGCGGAAGGTACTCATTCCCTCCACTCTCAGGAAGGTTGCTGAAATACCTCGTGGAGAGCTCCCACACAGTCGTGTTCGCACTGCTTGCGGTGATCTGTGTCATGTTGTATAGGTCCCACACTGAGGTTATTCCGTCTATCTGCATGTCAAGGTCCCTGTTCTCCTCCCAATCCTTAAGTCCATCCCCGTCCGTATCGTCATCCAGCGGCGCTATGTACCCATCGTAGTCTATGTCTAGATAGCTGAAAGTGTGCCATCTCTTCGTAAAGGTCCTGAAGTAGTCCACTATGCCGTCAGGTGCGTTGTCCTGAAGAGGCGTGCCGGTGTCAAGCGATATCTCCGGGGTCCTGTTGCCGTCGTGCAGGTCCACATCGTTCGCACTGCTCCGGTAGTTCAGATCAAAGTAAACCTCATAGCCGTCTATTATCCCGTCCCCATCGGAGTCCGCAAGCGTCGGGGAGGTCTCAAAGCTCATCACACCGTTCCCGTCAGTGTCGTAGATCGGTACGTAAATCTCATAGTCAAAGTAAAGACCCGAGTAGGGGTCATAGCCACATGCGATATCAAGGTCGTCTACGATTCCATCCCCGTCGTTGTCAACACCGTCTCCTGTAGCCCTGAAGGCTATATCCCATATCCCATCGTTGTCATCCGAGACCCTGTCACTCTCCCCATACTCCCCCGTCAGATAATGCGCATACCTCAAGGCGTTCTCTATGGCCAGATTCACCTCAGGATCGTTGTAGTCCGCAAAACCGTCCCCGTCATCGTCCACCCCCCTCTCACCAGGCCAGTCCCTGTCGCTTCCGTTCACAAGTCCCTGCTCCTCCTCGTACTCCGACACTATCCCATCCTCGTTCGCATCCAGTCTCGGGTCATAGTAAAGTGTGGCATTCACCGAGAGCATCACCGGAATTAGTATCTTCTCCACAAAATGCTGCCTGTTCAGATCAACCTCAACGTTCAGGTCCACGTAACTGTTGGTCACCAGCGAACTGCTCAGGAAGAAGCCGTTCAGGCCGTCGCAATTCAGATCCTCTCCCTCCCACGGGTCCCTCACCCCGTCCTTCTCAGTGGAGACGATCTCACCAACGAGCGTTCCATTCTGGTCTCTGTAAACCACCCAGCCGTCTATCCAACCATCAGGAAGAGCGTCATCGTCCGTGTCCGCATCAACTGGACTGCTCTCATAGAGGTCCACAAGACCGTTATCGTTCCAGTCCTCAAGTCCATCCGGTATGCCGTCTCCATCCGTGTCCGGATCCGTCGCATCGGTGTATTCAAACTCTGAGCCGTCCGTCATTCCGTCCCCGTCAGTGTCCCTCAGCACAGGATCAGAACGGACGTATATCACGGTGTCATCCCAGTCCACATACTCCTGAACCTCATAGATCTCCCCGCCCTTTTCTCCAATATCTGGAATTGAAACCCATTGAATCTTATTCACAGTGTAGCCGGCAACCCCTCCGAACTTATCTATAAAGACACTTCCCGACTCTATGTGCAGCCTGCCTATCTCGTCATAATCCGATATGCCGTCTCCGTCAGTATCCGCGGATGTTGGATCGCTCCAGTAGGACTGGTTGTAGCCTACACTCTTGTTCGCCTGATTGCACTTCTCACCTGTATCAAGCGTGAAGGCACCTGGGTTTATCACCCTGTAGCTCTTTGATGGAAGCGCAGTGACATCCTCATCGTATTTCATCAGCTCGCCGTAGTAGTACAGCCCATCCCCGAAGTCCATATCATAGCCGTCCGTCAGATTGTCACCGTCCGTGTCGTACTTCAGCGGGTCCGTTACAGAGCGCCTTATACGGTAAATATCTCCTCCGCTGAGGTAGAATATCACACCGCTTGAGGATGCCACCAGCTCTGATATGGGCCTGACCGAGGACCTGCTTATATTCTCAAACAGATACTGGTTGTTCAGCGGCGGGTCCTTGTCATAACTGGACGGCAGATAGCCGAGGAATTCCGGTGAGTGCCCTGCTGTTGAGGTGTACGCCAGTATGACCTCTCCCGTTCCTGCAACTGCAACCCTTACCTGATCCTCAAAGTTCTCCCCATCCATGTAGAATATGTTCACAAATTTGCCGGAAAGCGTCTCACCCCTCTTGAGTGCGCCCATCCAGACCCCATAGGGAACCTCCCTCAGAACCTTGTATCCGCTTGTATCCTCCTCCACCATAAAGAGACCGCCTGTGCCGTTGGTTGTTATGTACTTCTCCTTATCAGCGGAGGTGTAAAGAGTGCTGGATGAGGCGTACTCCCTCCGATAGATCTTCACATCGGCCCCCCAGCTGTAAAGAAGGTCCCCGTCGGGCGTGCAGCCCAGTGTGGGCTGGTATGAAAGCTCCTCCGGACTATTCACTGTGTAACACGTCCTGTCACTTATCTTATAACCGAATATCTTATAGCTGTAAGACCCAGAGCCGCTTCTGCCAAGAAGATATACCTCTCCGTAGCCGTTAACCTCCATGTCCACAATAGTATATGCATTGACACTATCGGGCAGCTCCGCTACCTTCTCAACACTGTTCTCAGGCTGACCGGTGCGAGAAGGAAGCGTATAAAACCCTGAGCGGTACCTGTAAAGTACGTTTTTGTTCGCCTCCCTCTCAACCCAGTAGAGTTCCCCGCCCCTCATGCAGATCGCAGTTATCTCATCTGAGCGGTCCAGCTGGAGGTGTTCATCCGTCACACGGAAGTCCAGATTCACATTCTCAACAAACCGTGTGGCGCCCAGCTCATCCTCAAGGTCTGTCCGATTCGGACTCCACCCGTCGCTGTAGAGGTACTCCCCGAAGGTGTAATAGGGCCTGGCCTCCGCACCGTCCCACACGCCGTCATTGTCGCTGTCCACATCTATCACGTTCTCATAGTCGTCATCCGCACTCCCTCCCAGCTCCGCAACGTCTGAGGAGTAGTCGTGCTCTTCAGAATCCTTCAGACCATCATTGTCAGAGTCGGGATCAAGGATGTTCACAAGACCGTCGTAGTCGCTGTCCTTCAGCGGCAGCACCTCAAGACCGTCTATCACGCCGTCGTTGTCTGAGTCCGAGTCCCTCACATTCAGAAGATTATCCCGGTATGATAGCGTCTCGGAGTCCTTCCAGTAATCGTACTCAAGACCGTCCATGACACCGTCGCCGTCAGTGTCTATGTTGTACGTCTCTGAGATGTACATGTCGCGGTTGCGGTAATTTATGTCTATTCCGTATGATCCGCTGTAGGCAAAGCTACTGAATGTGAATACAACAGCCCATCCGTCCAGATATTCCGTCCCGTTCGGATGCGTCGCCTCCTCACCCTTCATCACCACCACGGTGTCGGAGAGGTAGTTCTTAAGATAGTCAACGCTGTAGAAGTCCTCCGTTGGCTGAGGCATAGAAAGCACTATCTTCGTATTGTCGCTCAGAATCGCATACTGGATATTGTCCCTAGAGAAAACCCCCTTAAGAAGCGGATTCTCTACCCTCTCCTTGAAGGTGTACCGGAGCATTCCGTAGACCTCAGATGTGCCGTTCACATATCTCCCGTAGATGTCTATATAGTCGTCCTCATCCGCCTCCATATATCCATTGAATCTCACAGAACCGTTGTCCACACTTGTCCTGAAGACCACGCACCTCTCCTGCTCCTCGTAATTTATCACCTTTATGTAGGTGAAACCTATTTTTGGAGCGTCAGTCTCGTTCACACGGACCCTCAGATAATAGTTTGTAACCCCCTGGAATGAGAGCTCCTCATCCTTAAGAAGGTAGATGGATCGCACCTCCTCCCTGCTCATATCCACACACACCTCGCGGCTGAAGTCAACGCTGTCAAAGTTCTCGGAGGAGTCTCCAGAGATGTTGAAGGTTATGGGTCTCTCAAGATAGCTGGAGGTCTTCTCCATTATCCCCATAAGGGTCATTCCCACAACGTACCTGGAGGTGCTCTGAAGGTTCTTCAGCTTTATGGTGAGATACTGGTCACCCTCAATATAGTACTGTCCGTTGGAGAACGATACGTTGTAATTCTGTTCGTCCATGCCGTCCTCCACATATTTATAGGAGTGCATGAAGAGGTCTCCACTCTCATTCTCGTACTTCTCACCCTTAATCTCAGCTAGAATCTCATAGATGAAGGTCTCCTCACCGTCGGAGAGGCCGTCATCGTAGACCTTCTTTCCTATCCTCATGTAGTCGGAGTTCGCAACCTTCGGATTGGATCCCACTATGTACTCCTCCAGGTTGGTGAGGTCATCGCCGTAATAGGCGTGGTTGAGCACCATGAAGTCAAAGTTCATCATGCTCAACGTGCTCCAACCGTAAACCCGGCCGCTCTTTATCTTCTGATAGGCGCGAAGGGTCTGCTGACTCACACTTCGGGTGTGCCAGCCCACAACATTGCTGTGGTCCAGTGCACGCACCACGAGGAATATCCTCACTCCAGGGAAGCCTCCCGAACCCTCCCTCTCAGGCCACTGCGGATTATCTCCTTTCATAAGCTGGTCAAAAAGACCGCTGTGGAACTCAAACTCTAACCATCTGTACTCTCCCCCACCCCAGTTCTCCACGTATTGTATGCCTGAATCCAGCATCTTGTCGGGAACGCTGTTGTCACTGCCGTTCTTCGTACTTCCAATCCACACCTCCAGCTGAATCTTCGTGCTTATCGTGCTCGAACCTGTATTGCGTAGGTGCACCGCAAAGCCTGCCAGGTTCTCAAGATATCTGCTGTATTCCTCCGCACTTATGTAGCCGCTGGAGTTGTCAACACCCTCAAAGTCAACCTCCTGGGCCAGCCCATAGCCTATAAGCTTGTTCTCCGTGGATGAACACACATAGCGATACTTTACCACCTTCACCTTCTCCTTGTCCAGGCCCTCGTCGTAGGGGTTGAAGGGGCTCACATAAAGAATCCTCTTCCCGTTCTGCTTGAAGTACCTGGGATCAAGATGTGCATACCAGGCCTCGTAGCCGTCGGGAATATCGTCTCCGTCCATAACCCACTGGCCGTTTACATATTTGTAATCACTGCTGCTCTCAACCGGCGAGGTCTCAACGTAGTCAAAGAGCTCTCCGTTCACACCGTAGACCTCAGCAGTGTCCGGATCAAAGCCGAAAGGTACGTAGCTGTAATCCGTTCCATCTATTTCTATCGTGGGCCAGCTGTTGAAACCTGTCCTGGAGGAATAGTCCGCAGGTGTCAGCGTCTTCCCATCAAGGTTGAAGTCCTCACCCTCGTATATCTGCGGCCTCAGATCCCCTGCAGCGTGTCTCCCCCAGTAAAGTACGTCGTACCTGTCAATGTTCACACGTCCCGTCACGAGGGTTTCGTTATAGTACGTCTCCTCAACACCCTGATAGTCGCCAGGAGGCTCATAGAGCCAGCCGTCTATCCACCCGTCAGGAAGACCGTCGGAGTCCGTGTCCTCCTTCAGGGGATCGGTCTTCGTGGCTCCTCCGTCCGCATCCGAGTTGTTCAGAAGCTCTGGATAGAGGGGGCAGTGGGCTGCACCCCTCGCTATCCTCTCAAACCAGCTTCCTGTGGACCTCACATCTCCACCAGAACGCCTGATAAATTCTTCTGTCAGGCCAAGCTCTATCCCATCTCTCAAACCGTCCCCATCGCTGTCCCTGAGCACACCGCTGGTACCGTATATCCTCTCCATGTAGTCGTTCAGACCGTCGTGGTCCGGATCGGAGTTCAGGGGGAACTGGACCCCGTAGGACTCCTCAAGGTCCTCCACACCATCACCATCAGCATCACATTCGTAGGGCATAAGCCCCCTCTTCTCCACCATCACATAATCAAGGCCCCGAAGCCGGAGATAGTTTATGCTCTTCCAGCTCTCGGGGAAACGATAGTCGTCAGATACATTAAGACGGCTCTCTCCACACCTCTCAAGGTCCAGCCCAATGTGGAACGTGTAGGAAGTGCCAGAGGCTAGGGAGTACTCGGCACTCCACACTATCTCGGCCTCAAAGCCCACCTTGTCCTCCGGATACTGCTCATCAGGGCTGCCTATGAAATAGACCTTCGTCAGCATAACATTCAGATTCCAGCTTCCAGGAAGCGCTTGCAGCTCACTCCCATCGTCCTGGTAAACCTTGATGACAAGTGCATCCTCCACGATATCCTCAAGATAGCCGCTCACCCACGAAGCGTTCACCTGACGGCTGAGATGAATGCTTATCGGCGCTATCTTCCTGAGGGCTACATAACTCCTGTTACCTGTGGTCACCGGGAAGAAGCCAGATGAAGTGGTCGGGTAAGATGTCTGAACGTTTTCCGCGTTCAGCGCACCTCCGTATATCGTTGACCCGGAATTATCGGCAGGTACACTCAAAGTCTCCGTGCTTAGACCGCTGTTCAAATCCTGGGAGATTGAAGGAGCTTCACCGGACGACACGGAACTCTCTCTGCTCGCCGTGTCCATCCCAGGAAGGGCCACGTTCCTCTCCTTATACGGCATGTACATGTTTATTCCCAGACGGAATTCTCCGGTGTCCTCCGGCTTGAACCTCAGGTTCACGAAAGTGTCCCTGAACCCATCTGAATATGATGTTGTGTTGAGGGTCTTCTCCACGTACTCCCACGAGGAGGTCAGGAGCACATCGTCACGCTCAAAGAGCTCCACAGGCCCGTAAGTGGCAACATAAGGCTCGCCGTCCGTCCCCGTTCTCTCCCTCAGATCTATAATGTTGCGCCAGCCCTTGAACTCATAGGCGTCCTCAAACTGCAGAATATCATAGCCGAAGAAGCCAAAGGTCTCATAGGTGTCCGAAAGACCATCCATGTCTGTATCCTGACTCAGCGGACTGGATATTATCCCGTAGCTCCCCTCTATACCCACGATCTTCATCGGATTTCCATCAACAGAGCGGAAACTCAGCGGAACAGTGACAAAGCCGTTCTCAGCCACGCCATTGGAGTGCTGATAATAGTTGACATATATGGCGAAATCTATGGTGTATTCCTCTCCGAAAAATATCCTGGAGTTGTTCCACAGCGGCACGTAGGTACCGCTCTCCCATGCCATCTCCATGCACATGTCCTGTTCTATCCCCTCTATCTTCATCTCTCCGCTCTCCTGTATCACCCAGAACACGCTCTTCCTACCCGTTGTTACAAGCGGTGTTGAAATCGTAACATAAAGGGGCGAACCTACGCTGGAATTGGTATAGACATAATCCGTGGTGCCGCTGAGCAGATCGTAATATTTGAGCCTGGAGGAGCCCTCCTCCGGATACACCACCATGGTCTTCGTAATGTCCGTGCTGTTCTCCTCCGGCGTGTTACTCTCGTAAACGGCTATCGTTCCCGTCGCTGAAGGATCTATCACGTTGAGGTACTTCAGATACCATGAGCTGCCCTCTCTCATCCAGTATATCAGATAATCGCCTCCCACCCGAAGATATCTCACATCCTCCGGTGTTCCCGGAAGGTCATAAACTCTCCACACAGGGGTTCTAGCTGTTATACCGCCCCCTTCCTCCTGAGAGAAGCTACCCGTCTCTCTCCCCCTCTGCAGGGCTACCATCCTCTCCCAGTAATCGCTCATCTCGGAGATATCCCTGCAGACAATACGATAGGTGGACCCCGAAAGTTCAATCCAGTAGGCCTTGGAACCATATATCACTGGATAGGTGCTGCTAGAGCCTGAACGGGAGATTATATATCCAGGTTCATTGCTGGTGAGGTTCTTTGCGTACACTGTATGTGCACCCTGGCTTATCACCTCCGTCACCATTACATCGCCGAAAAGGCTTGTGTGCCTGCACTCCGTCTGGGCTGTGAGGGACGGGAAGGCATAAAGTGTTGAGTTGTCTAACCTCCTGTAGCGCACTATCCAGTTGGAGCTTCGGCACTCCTCCCATAGAATATATTCACCAGAGAGCGCCACGCCCCTCTTCTGATAGCTCGCATCATCATCCATTCTTGTAACCTCTCCTGAGGAGAGGTCCTTCACGTAGACCCTCCAGGTGTTGTTGGAACTCCACTCTATCCACGTGAGATAGTCTCCATCAGAGTCCATAGAGATAATCTCCGCACAGCTCACAGCGGTTTCTGCCTTCACCGAGGAGCGGTATTCTCCCTTGAGCTTGAGCCTTATCCTGCTTACGTCCTTGCCCTCTTCAATCGCCACTGCAACCTCCTCGCCCGTGTAGTTGCCACTGCTGCTGTTGAAAGATGAAAGTGTAATTGTAGCCTCGGTAAGCTCACCACCCACGCTCAGATTCTCCACATCATTGTCATCTGTTCGGACAATGAAGAAGCTGTCCACCAGCAGCTTAACGTTCTCCACAGGAGATTCATCATATATCTGGAACTCAGGATACTCCATACCGCCTGTAATCTCCACATCGTACGTGTACAGCCTGTACTTCAGCCCCACGTAGATCGTTCTCTCGCTGGAGGGCCTATTGAATATCCTGCAGAAGCCCTTACCGTAGGAGAGCTGTACGTAGTCCAGGTAAACCGTGAAGAGCTGATTTATCTCCGCCGAGTAGGCCCCAATATCCACCCCAATATCCCTGTTGAGGCCGCTGCAATCAATGTACCTTACGAATCTCCACGCCCCGCTCTCGTTCGTTATGAAAAACGCCACACCCTCCCCTTTTACCACCTCAACCCTCAGCTGCCTCCACACATCTGCAAGCTCCGGAACGGTGTCCTGTATGGCATCTCCACTGCCGAGAGCCCCACCAGAGGTGTGCATCGTGTATTCAATCGCATTTGATGTGTTACCGGTCTCAAAGAATCTGAAGTAGAGACCGCCCCCTATCGCCAGTGCATCGTCGCTGAGCTTCACGGCCATCCGAAGCTCCGCATCGTATGAGAAGGAGAGCGGGCTACCACTGGAGAGCATTCTCACATATCTGGGAGTGTCATAAGCACTTATGCTGAGGACGTTATTGCTTTCACCTATGTACGTTGTGGAGTTCACTGACCACTTCTCGGTGTCTATCTCACCGTCGTTGAAATCATCAAACGTTCCCAGATCCGCCCTCAATCTCACTCCTATCTTGTACTCCCCCTCAGGAAGGTCGGGGAAGTGCACAGATACCACCGGGTTGCTCTCAGATACCTGAAGGGCTTTCACAACCCTGCCGTTACTGGCATTGAGCTCATAGACCCTTCGAGAGTTCTCCGTGGTGTAGTCCTCCGCCTCATACCAGAACGACATCAGACTCCTCTCGTAGAAATCGTATATCATATCGCCATCGCTGTCTATGAAAAGCGGATTGCTTATATTGCTGGGCTGAAGAAGGGCCTCCCCGCCAGCGTCCTGAAGTCTAGCAATCGCAAGCTGGTCCAGAAGTGGGCGCTCAGAGGGCTTCGCGTAAAACGAAACAACCACACACTCCGTTCCCGGCGGCAGGTAGAACCTGTCCAGAGAGCTCCACATAATGGTCGGTTTCTGGAACGACACCTGCTCAGTGAGCACTCCGCCATCAGGGCTGCCCACGCGGACATCCATCATTGCCGCCGTCCAGGAATCTACTGCCGCCACACCATCCCGCTTGCCGCCCAGAAGCGCCCCTCCCGCCCCCCACGCCTCCGCGATAACCCGATAGTCCTTCTCAGGAACCTTTGCGATCTCTTCAATACCCCCACCTGCATACCTCAGCAGAACGGTCTCAAGACCGTTGCCGCAAACTATCATCGCATAGGATTCGTTAAATACCCATTCCACGTCATAGAACGTATATCCCGCCAGCCTCTCTACACTCCCATTTATAAACTGGAAGTTGTCATCAAATCTGGAAAGGATGCCAGCACCGCCTAGGAGACCAAAGCCCAGCTCTGAAGACCACTCCACGCTCTTGAGATCCCCCTCAAAACCTTCATTATGAGCCGTTGCGGAGACCGTTGTCGTATTAAGTACGTTTATCTCAAGGACCAACCCCTTATCTCCAACAGCTACAGCAGTATCGGAGTCTATCCATGCGACACTGTTCAGAACCGCCGTCCCGTCACCATAGGTGTTCACATAGGCCGTATTGGTATCTCTGTGGTACAGCAGAATCTTACCGTTATCTCCAACAATAATCGCAAGGTCTTCATTAAATGGATTCCACGCACACGCCCGCAACGTGACACCATAAAGACTTCCACCGCTGATTGTGGCTCCACTGACGTCTTCCCCGCCATGGATATAAAGTGCTACCGCACCCCCCTCACCATCCACTGCCGGACGGGTCCCCACAATGAGGGCTTCTCCGTAATTTCCCCTCCAGTCAATGTCCTGCACGGATACAAAATAGCCCTGACTGATGTTGCTCTCACTTATCTCGCTCCCTTCAATCCTGTAGAGTGTCCCGCCTGCCACCGCAAATCCGTAATTGTAACGCTCGTTCCAGGCTATATCTGTAACCGGTGAGGTGACATTGCTGAGTTCTCCGTAATTCCGTATCCTCCCATTACTACCTCCAGAACGGCCTCTGAAGTATATCTTGTAGTAACCTCCCGCACCTGCATCCGGCACTGGAACGTAGGCAGTGAGATTTCTGAAGCCCATCACCGCAGCCTCTCCCCAGCTCTCCCCGTCATATATGATTTCCGAGGGCTCTGCCGTGAGGTCTTCTGCCTGCAACCAGTAGAGATCCGTATAATTCTCACCTGTATGTTCGCCGTTCTCCTCCGGGTCAACTATCCCGTCCATGTCCGAATCCATCACGCTACTGGTTGTGTTTCCCACCACTATGGTCAGATTGGAATAACTCCTGAGGAAGGGATAGAACACCCTTGACCTCTCATGACCGTTGTAGCTCACCTCCACTCTATGGGGCGTGAAGTAGGTGTAACCCTCGGCGCTCTTGCTGAACTCTACAACCTCAAACATCTCCGTTAAACCTGTCTCATCGGTGGTCCTGGAGATGAGCATCTCCCCTGACCTCTTCGTATACACTCTAACGGTCGCACCGGAGAGAGGATTGTTGTAGTCTGTGTCCTCGTCAGAATTATCTGTGAACACTCGAACCCTCTCGTACCACCTTACCTCCCAAAGGCCACTCTCTCCCAGAACCTCAAATGACATTCCCTTATCATAGCTGGTATTGGTGAACACCACCGTAATATTGTTTATTGTTCCCGCAGCCTCATTGTGTATCACAAAGGTGTGATAGAGCCTCAGGGTGGTGTTCACGGAGTTCTCGCCCCTATCCGCCTCCAGCACCTTCACATTGTTCTCCACCAGGCTCTGGTAAATGTTTACCTCTCCACCGTGAAGCACTATGGCGGTCTGCGTGGAACCGTTGATGGAGAGGTTCCGACCCAGCATCGCATATTTGGCCGATTCTTCATTCCTCTCACAGTACACGCCTATTCTGTTGCCGTCTATAATCGTCTGGTTTATGTGCAGGCTGGCATTGAAAAGTCTCAGACCTATATCGTTGTCTCTGAGGGAGCAATGGGAGATGAAAGCAGGTGACTGGAGAATGGAAATGTTGTTTATCTGAATGATCCCGTGGGAGGAGGTGTTGATCACCAGGTTATAGTAAGTATAATTACTATCAAACTCCAGCTTCTCGGGGAAGTTCTCCTCCAGATCTATCAGCTCATCCTCAACTCCATACACATCAGCAGTGCCGAAAAACTCACCGCTATGCTCGAAGACAGTGATGTTCTCTATGCTCACTGTGACGTCGTGTGGGGCAGGCGAGCTGCAAACCAGTCTAACCTCATGGATGACATCTGTATCCAGGCCGGTGGAGAAGAATTCAAGTTTGTATTTCACCCCGTAGCCCGCTATGTCCTCCTGCAGAACCACATCGCTGTCAAGGTCATCCGTAACCTCCGTCCAGTTCACACCCTCATTGGATGATATGTAAAGTTTGACACTCTCGTTGTTCGACGTTCTGTTCCATGAAGATGTGATGTGTGTGATTATGTCCTCCGAGAAGAACCAGGCTCTTGAGATGTAGATTCCGTGGGGGTAATAGGTCCTCATCATACACCCGTACTCCAGAATCCCAGGTGAACTCACCCCATCCAATGAATAGAGCTCAAGCTTGAACTGGATATAATTCTTCCCGTGACAGGAGGCGTTGATAGGCTGGCCGGGCCTGGTAAACCAGGAGTTATTCCCTGTCGGTCCCAACCATTCTGCCGAACTTATCTGCTCCGGAGAGTCCGCCACTCTAACGTACATACGGACCTGCGTGACTTCGGGAACCCAGCCCAGCCAGTAGACCTCGGAGTAATGTTCAAAGGAACCTGTAGAATGTATCTGGGAGATGTAGGTGCCCGGTTGAGTGGTGTTATTCAACATGATGATGCCGTCCTCTATTACCACATTGTCCATGGAGGCACATGACTCAAATTCCTCCTGCGTGCCATCGGATATGACCTTTGCGAAACTGTACCGGAGTGAAACATATTTAACAATAGGCGTATGGAGGTTGTCAGAGCTCTGAAGTATAAGTCTGTATTGAAAATACCTTCCTTTTGGCGAATTGATGCGCATCTCCAGGAAACTCGTGCCAACGGCCGTGCTCCAGCTGCTCCAGGTTTCTGACGTACTGGCCTTCGTTCGGGTCTGGACCGTCACGTTACATTGAGTGCTAAGGTTTCCGTTCCATTTTATATAGTTCCAGTAAACATCCATTCCCACATCGTAGGCCGGTGAGGTATAGCTTCCCTGGGAGTTCGCAGCGGGGTCTTCAAGTCTGATGCCGTGCTGTTGAGTGTCCCAGGAGGTATTATCGTAGGTTCCTCCTGTAAAGTCATCCAGTGTGCTCAAATCCACCGTGTGGAAAGAGGAGAGGAACTCAAGCGTGATGTATTTTATAACGGGGGCGACATAATCGCTGGTAGTGTTGTTCCATATCTCTATCTTCACCTGAAATTTCATACCGCTCATAGCCTGGATACCTGTATCAAAGATCCCTGCAGAACCCGTGCCCATAGGGATCCATTCATCAAAGTTTTCACCATCCATTGAGGCCCTGCACCACACATCATATTGTGTGCAGTTGATAATGTTCATCACCTGGATGTTTGAGAGAGTTACAACCCTATCAAAACTGATAATCTTAGTCACATAGCTCCCCGGATAAGAATACTTTCTCAAACCATCCAGAACCAGACCTCTGAAATGCCAGCCACTCACATCAGGTGGGGGGCACCATCCATCGTTATCGTTTATTATGATTATCCTGTCTATCACAAAGGCGTTATCCTGAAATCTATCCCTCCATATACTACCCAGATCAATTTCATAATCTATCCACTCGTCTTCCTGAAGCGTATCATTGAAGTATCTGGTATCCCAGCCCCCAAATGTGGTACCCCAAGACATCTCAGGATCGCCCATCATTCCGTATAGTGGGAATATAATCTCTTTTCTGTAAGGACCTACCCCGCAGGCGAATCCTATCGCTTCCACTTCCGTCCGGGCGTCAAATTTGCCCTTAAAAGAGATTTTTGTATCTAAATCAAGAAAGATCGGAGGTATAACGAACTCTTTCCAGGAGTTCCAGTTAGCATATATCTCCCAGCCCTCCTCACCGTTTTGAAGGCCCGTCATCGGCTCATTGTCCTGCGGGCCCATCTGATATGCCACCGGTCCAGTATAGGGGGTTAGGAACACATTAGAAAGGTCGTAGGCAACTGCTAGGTTTTCTTCAGCTATTATATTGGTAAGATGAATGAAGGGGAAGTCCCCCTCTTTACCGAGCATGGCATTGGGGTAAGGTGCCCCCTCAAGAAGGGCTGTATTAGTGATGTTTCTTTTAGTTACCGTGGGAACGGTTTTAAGCTGTACCGTGTCGCCCTTGACATCCACACAGGACCCGGAACCCTTGGTGAACTCCTGATAGGTGTCATCTACTATTTTATGATTGTAAATGTAACCTCTGCCGAACAGAGAGAAGCTGGCGGATACAGGGGGATTGTTGATCTCCTTCTTCAGCCTCACACTACTATCCGAGCCGCCACCGGACTCAAACCGCACATCTGTGTAGAATTCGCCGTCTGCTGTTGTTGTAATCTCGTAATAGTCCGTGTTCTCAATATTAACACCGTCCTGAGAGTTTCCGTATATCTCCGTGAGATGTATTATAGGGCCTTTGTCCTCACTTCTCACGCCGCTCCCGTCGTTGTTCCTTATGATACACTCCTGGAGGATAGGAGAGGCCCCCTGGCAGTACACTCCGTCCTCTGAGGAGCCCTGAATCACCGTTTTTACTATCTTTGTCCTGCTGGAGTATATCTTCAGGCCTTTGAAAGAATCCGTCTGAGCCTCGGGTCCTATCTGCGACTCGCTTATCTCCGCCTTGCCGTAAAACTTCATAACCATGTAATGGGCTGTGGAGCCCTCAACGGATAGATTCGTGCTGCTCATCCTCAGCTCTCCACCGCTCTCCACGATGATCTCTACATTCTGGTACGTTGTGTTGACTATCAGGCGGAGGCCTGAGATGGTGAGCACCGTACCGTTTCCAATGCTGATACTGGAGTTGAGGATGTATGCGTTTCTCTCGCCGTCATAACGGATGAACTCACTGGTGTAGTAGTACTGAAGCTCCTGAAGCTCAATCGTGCCCATATCCACAAGTTTCATGACCTTTCCGTCCTCAGGTGCCTCTGCACCCGCTTCGGAGAACCACTTTTCCACCGGGCTGTAGAATATTGTGAGCACCATCAGGGCGACGGCCCCTGTGGCGAATAAGCACAGCGCCTTCCATCTCTTCATTTTCAGAAGAGACGCTCCATTGAGCCATGCTCTCCAGAAGCCGTCACATCTTTCAGATCCCTCTTCCGTTCCTCCGCAACGGACAACTTTTCCCGTCATAGTTCATCCTCCCTTCTGAAACCCTCAAAACCATATTTTGAGAGAAGTTTTCTGCTGGACTTCTCCGCTTCTGAGAAGAGCCCAGGCAGTCCTCGCGGGTCTCTACGCACACCCCCTTTCCACTGATGCCTCGCTTCAGAAAGAATAGCGAAGATATCCCCTGATATATCTTCGCCAAAATATCCGGCGTTCTCCCTCCTCTCCGATACAGGAGGCACCGGTTTCACATAGAGCGCGGAGGCTGTGAAACTCCGTAATATCCCTCTCACCGGACG
>JAOZNG010000255.1 GCA_029933895.1 archaeon | reverse complement strand
CTTCTGAACAAATTAGAAATTCTAAATCATGGATTATAAGTGGAAGTGAATTGAGGTTGCAATTTTGGGTTAGTGCGGCAGCTACAGCGAATATTAAAGTATATGAAATCTGGGCATATAGACTGGATTAAAAATAAAGGAGATATTTATGACTAGTTATAAAGAATTAGACAATATAGAACAAATGAAGTTGCAGGAATATGCATGGTTGCGGAGGATACTGAAAAAGCTTGATAAGACTTCTGCTAGAGAAGATATGAAAGAAGTAAATTGTAAAGTAGAGGCAAGGGAAAAGTATAAATTGAGTATCCTCGCGGGTAAGACGCCCGAGCAGATTGATGCTTATATAGAGAAGAATATAACTGATTTAAAGAGTGTGAGAGAGTTTTTGAAGAAACTGAGTAGAATTTTACTTGTTCTAGCAAAGAGTGAGTTGGGAGTGTAAAATGGCTGTTGTGAGAGCTTTTGTAGTGCTGTTATGCGTCGCATTCCTGACGGGGTGTGCAGCTCAAATGAAGGGCCTCACCAAGAGCTACGATAAGTTCATGAAGCAGGCTGACAGGCTCGCTGTTGTGCTGTGTGAGCACAGCGAGTTCTCAGTCTGTTATTGGGAGGCTGCGTTGGGCAATGATGCTGGTAAGTTGCCTGTTGAGGCGATGGAAATCCTTGGTGAGATTGAGACAATCGTTAAGGGCCGTAAGGCAGAAGACCTCACGGAGTGTGAGAAAGGCAAACTGTTGGGCTTGTGGCAGCGGTTCGGTCAGCTCGTGGGTGAAGATGTCATCAAGCAAGTTGTTCCGTTCATGATAGAGTTTGTGGGGATGCTGTGATAGACGAAGTCTTTGTGAGAGCAATAGAATTTGTGAAGCTGCTCAAGCAGTGGGTCCTGGAAGCTAGGACCAGGTGTCATGAGACTGAAAGTCCTGAAGAGTGCTGCGAAGCAGCGGAGCAGCTCATTAAGCTGATAGAAAAGTTTGAGAGGTTAATGAAATTAAGATGGGGCGTCAAAATTTGACGTTTCTTGGAGGCAAGGATGCTATCCGAAAGGGAGTGGAGAGACTTTAAGATGAAGGCTTCAAAGGCCAAGAGCGATGAGGCTCTTAAAGTGGTAGCTGCCTTGGTGTGGATTGTTCAGGACTTGAGAGACCAGCTCAAGTCACTGG
>JAOZNG010000254.1 GCA_029933895.1 archaeon | reverse complement strand
TGAGGAGCAAGCACGTGGAAAGCATCCTCCGCATCTGGAAGGTTTTCGACGAGCGAGAAAAAGCCCTCTTCACTGTCCTGCTCGCAGAATACACCTTGCAGCAGATGGCAAAGACTTTGAGCGAGCGGTTTCTCGAACTTGCCATCCGAGCCCGCATGGCTGAAGCAGGAAGGGAAGGAGGCGAAGATGAAACCGAGCACTAAAGAGACTATTGAAGCGACGGCTCAATCGGTTGAGCACTGGAGGCGGATGGTAGAGTGGGCTCGAAAGCAACATCCAAGGGGCCCAGCGGACTACCTCTACATGATAGCAGAGCTTGGTGAAGACTGGTATTCTGGCAGCTGTCCGCTTTGCAAATGCTTCCTCCGACCAGACACCTCATGCAGCGAGTGCCCTCTCAGGACTGTGTTCGGTCGCTGTGATGACCCCTTGGCCGCAAATGCCTGGCCAGATGTAAGGCAGTCTGACACCTGGGGTGAGTGGCTGGAAGCCGCAGAGGTCATGCTGCTCCAGCTGGAAACTACTCTCAAATTACTGAAGGAGGCCAGCGATGCTTAAAGACTGGTTCTGCGAAGCCTTGTCTCTACAACCTGGGGAGGAGCTCTTGCTCCCTGCTGCCTCAAAAGCGGAGGCCACTCGCCTCCGCAATCGCCTGCTAAAGCTCCGTGAGGAGTATCCCGACCAGGCTGATGCTGAAAGTATCAGCATTCGTGTAACGCTTATAAAGCGTCGTTTCTTCGTCGCTTTACGACGGGAGCCGCTCTCGCCAACGGTGGCTTTTAAGCGGGCTGCTGATGGCAGCATCGTCCGCATGGCTTTATCAAGTCATGAGAGACTGCGTCGCACAGCCATCCAAGATGGTCTGACGATGGAGCAGATAGAGGAAATTCTCGGCTCGGCCGAGGAGGAGGAAGAAGATGCCAAGAAGGAAGAGGCGTAACAGCGAAAAGTCATGGCTCGCCGTCTTGCGAGAAATAAAGAAGGAGAAGGGCGAAGCCGCAGCCTGGCTCTACGCAACAGCGTTGCGTGGGCCAGACGGCCCCGACGTTCCCTGGTGCGTGAAGGCCATATTCGCTGGGCCACTGCGAGGCTACAAGGGCTTCATTCTCGCAGTAGCTGACACATCAGCATATCACTGGTGCATAAAGCGTCCTGACAATGTGCTCAAG
>JAOZNG010000113.1 GCA_029933895.1 archaeon | reverse complement strand
ACCTCCTGAGGGTTATGAAGAGGAGGATCAAAGAGACGGTCCATCCGAACAAGATAACGAGGGGGTCCATAAGTCCATCCGGGATGTGCATCGTATCACCGTAGCACGTTTCTCTCCGCAGTGGCACTGAGGAGACACTACCATTTAAAGCTTGCTAAGTGGGCGGAATGCACTCTCCACCTCTAATAGTGCACTTCAATATGCACCACCCAGGAGGAGATCTTTCCCTCGTAAACCCAGATTATTGCCTGAATCTCCATGTTCTCTTCCAAAGGCTGAAGTTCCTCTGAGAATTCAAAATTGTAGATGATATCTTCCCCTGCGGCTCTCTGCCTCTCATCTGCCAGTGTCTTAATTCCCTCCTCCCCGCCCACAAGATCAACCTCTATCCCCACCCCTCCTACCGCCCCCCTTAAGGTGGCATTTACATAAACGGTGGGGTTGGTGGTCCCCGGGTATATATCCGCAAATCCCCCGCTACCACGAATCCAGAGAGGTCTCACCTCTACAATGGGGCCTCCTTCAAAACGTCTGTATACGTCCCTATTCCTGATCTCTATCCTGCGGGTAGCCACCTTCCTCATGTATCCCTCCCCTTCCCTCCACGTGACCGTGGCGATCACATTATAGAAATCTGAGGTTTGATAAACGTGAGATGTACGGTTCCCATACCCCATTCCCCCATCGCCAAAATCCCACGTTACATTGGCCCCCCTTGGGGCGCCGGAGACGCTCAGGTTCACAATCTCGCCAACCAGGAAAAACTCCTTCTCCACGGTGATCTCAACCTCTATCGCCCTCTCCTGCCCACCCCCCCAAACCAGGAGACCAAATGTCGCAGAAACCATCGCTGCTAGTAGCACCAATACTATTAACGCCTTTCTTCTCTTCTCGAACATGGGGGTAAATTGACTTCAATGATATTTCTACTTTTCCCTCGGTTGGCTGGTTGTCCTCCCTGCTAGAATGGTATATGAGGTGCGGCTCTGCAGTTCCCCTCTGCACCCATCTCTGCAAATACTGTCTCAGACCTCTTTCACTGCCAGGGGGCTCTCTCGCTATCGGTTATACCACGAACCTTAACGAGCCTGCCCTGAACCTCTACCCTACCCTCCGCTATCCATTGGAGTACCCTGGGATACCAGATGTGTTCCTGCTCAAGAACCCTCTGAGAGAGACTCTCCTCCGTGTCGTCATCCTTCACCCACACCGGGTACTGGAATATGACTGGCCCGTGGTCCATCTTCTCATCAACGAAGTGTATTGTAAGGCCCGTTACTTTAACGCCGTAATCAAGGGCGTCTCTGTGGGCGTGCACCCCGGGGAAGGATGGGAGAAGTGCTGGATGAATGTTTATGATCTTGTTCCTCCAGCGGCTTACGAAGGAGGCGGACAGGAGTCGCATGAAGCCCGCCAGTACAATGAAGTTCACCCCCTTCTTCCTCAGCTCAACCTCCACCCTCTCCTCCCACTCCTCCCTCTCCATTCCGTGGTGGTCCAGTACAAATGTGTCTATACCTGCCTTCTTCGCCCTCTCTATGCACATTGCCCCGGGGCGGTTTGACACGAGAAGGACCAGGTCAACATCAAGTTCGCCTTTATCCCTGGCATCTATAAGGGATTGGAAATCAGACCCCCTTCCCGAGGCGAATACGGCTACTTTAAGCCTTTCCATTTTGTCTCACCCGGAGGAAATTATGGTGGCAAGGATAAAAAAGATTTTTCTTGTACCTTTTTTTTATAGTGCTAAAATGAGTTTTGCCTCAATCGCAATTGTTGCTTCTTCTCCACCCTACTAACCTCATCCTGTGTAGATCCAGACAATACCATTATCTGTGCCGTAAACCTTATGATCATAGTAAGGTGACCCCACTAAAAGGTCCTCTTTCGTATCGCTGTTAATTGATTCCAACCCACATAATGATCTGCCTCCTGTTATTGCGAAGAGGTTCCCTCCCTCACGGCTCCCCCCCAGATGTTGGTAAGCGTTTTCACCGTATTTGTTCCAGTTGTTGTTATTGGATATCTGGGAGAATGTTGCCGCCCCCTCATATACGTAAACCCGGCCCGCATCAGCAAAAGTGTTTCCACCACTCGTTTTATCGTAAAGTGGTGCCCCCACCATGAAGTCATCCCTATTATCCCCGTTCTCATCTCCTATCGTCGCTACCTCTATCCCGAAATCTATCGCTCCTTTAACAATACTAACTGCTGGATTGCTAGTAACTATCCCACTGCAGGAGCCCGCATAGATATACACTTTGGATGATGTTCCGCTCGTGCACGGCTCTCCTACTATAAGGTCTAAATACACAATAGCGTTGAAATCCCCCCTTCTGAAAAAGGTTTATAAGGCAATTCTTGTAAACATATACATATGCTGAGGGAGGACAGACCCCGCTTGATTGCTTTGAGCCTCGCTCTCCTGGTGTTTCTCGGATTGTGGGGTGTGCTTCCGTCCCAAGACCACAACCACTATGCCACTGGCGGCCTATGGTGCCCACAGGGTGTCTCTCCAAGAAGCGGCTTTGCTCAGACGCACTCCTCCAGCACTCCATGGCCAATGTTTCGAGCCAATGCGCAGCATACAGGTGTCTCATCTTACAGCACCGCCGATAACCCTTACCTCGTTCGCTGGAAACTCAATTTTCCATCATCCATACTAACCCACATAATTATTGGGCCTGGCGACATTCTTTATACTACTTCATTAAACTGTCTCTACGCCATCTACCCTAATGGATCTATCAAATGGGTATTTACCCCACCCTATCCAGAAGATTTTTTCGGGTGCCCTGCCGTAGATGATAATGGGACCATTTATATGGGGTCTCAGCGGGTTTCCTCCAACTGGCAGGGAGGGGGGCTGTACGCTTTATACCCCAACGGCACGATCAAATGGGCCTATTATCCCGGTGAAAATGAAAAACAAAGTCGTGTCTTCTCATCTCCCACAATAGGCCCTGATAACACTATATACATTATGGACTCCAACACCACACATCATGGCGTGTCAGCCATCTATCCCAATGGTACCCTTAAATGGGCCATCTCCTCATTCCAACGCTCAAGCATTGCCCCCCCTCCTTCATTGGATCGCTATGGACACATCTACAGTTGGGGAGACCCCTTCCTTATTATCCACCCCAACGGTACGGTCTACAAAAAGATAAACACAGAAGCCCTGGGAAGTGCAGACTCTGTATCTCTGGGCCCCGATGGCACAATATACTTAACATTAGACTGCGACCAAGGACCAGGCAGGAATCATTGTTTCGCCGCTATGGACATCGATGGCACACTAGAATGGGTGTATTATTGGGAGGGGGGCTCACATCCAATAATCACAAAAGACCTTATTTATGCCTCTTCAATAGACATATTGACCTACCGGTGGACCCTCCATGCCTTCCTGCCCAATGGGTCAATTAAATGGAGTTTGCCCGATGTGGGAATTCCCGCAGCAATGGACTCCGACCACCTCCTTTACACACTGAGAGCACAGGATTCGCCTTCGGGGCTACCAGACGTTTGGGTTATCTGGCCAAATGGCACCATTAAGGAGAGGATCTTTCTAAATATACCTAAAAGTCAAAAGGGAGCCTCACTCGCCATAGGGTCTGATGGAACTTTATACATTTTAACTAGTGACTTCACCTATAATTCTACCCTCTACGCTGTGGGCAAAACCCCTCCCTCTCCTCCAACGGACATTGCAGTAGTTGAGGGGGACTCTTTTTTGAACCTCTCTTGGGCTCCTCCAAGAAGCGATGGCGGGTCCCCCCTCCTCAGGTACAATGTGTATTAGTGGCCCCTCAAAAGACAACCTCTCATTGATAGACTCCGTCCCACACTCTCAAACATACTACAATTTATCAGACCTCCTCAATGGTAGAAGGTATTTTTTAACTGTTACTGCACTCAACGCCTTAGGAGAGTCTGTACCCGGCGATATCTTAGAAGCCACACCTCACCGTGTCCTGGACCCCCCCCAAAACCTCTCCGTTTTATCTGGAGACTCCTACATCATCCTCTCCTGGGACCCTCCGCCCTTCAACGGTGGAAAAAGCCTCATCTCTTACAGAATCTACAGACGCACTTCCACAACAAGCTTTGAAGTTATCAAATTACTTTCTTCCTCCTCTCGTCAATATAACGACACTAGTGTCCGAAACGGAATTAACTACTATTATTATGTCACTGCTGTAAATCCGGCAGGGGAGTCCCCGCCTTCAAACATAGCCTCCGCAACCCCATGCACCCTCCCCACTCCCCCCCTCAATCTCTTCGCTACGCCTGGTGACGGTTATGTGAATCTCTCATGGGACCCCCCACTTGATAACGGCGGTGCTAACATTACTGAATATACAGTCTATCGGGGCACCTCTTCCACACACCTCTCCCTCTTAAATTCCACACCTTCCACCTCCTACAACGACACAGATGTTGAGAACGGCATCCGCTATTTCTACTACGTCACCGCTGTTAACCCGAAAGGAGAATCTGATCCCTCAAACATCGTATCCACAATCCCCCTGGGTCTCCCCTCTCCCCCCTCTTCCATATCTATATCCGCAGGAGATTCTTTCATTGATATCTCCTGGGAACCCCCCACCTACACCG
>JAOZNG010000112.1 GCA_029933895.1 archaeon | reverse complement strand
ATCAGCCACCTCCTCATAGTCTACCGTGATAGTATGTCTCACCATCTCCCTGATCTCCCTAGAGGAAAAAGGCAGCTCCTTCTCCTCCCTCTCACCCACATCAATAGCATCAAGTTGCAGGAGCGTCATTAAATCCCTTGTTGGCTCAGTGCAGTAGACTGGGCCAGCATATCCATACTTGTACAGGTAGGGAATAAAACCACAGTGGTCTAGATGTGCATGTGAAACAATAACAGCGTCAAGTTTTTCTATAGCCAGCTTCGAGGCCCTGAAATCAGGGAACCTGTCCACGTTCTCCTGAGCAGCCACATTAATCCCGCAATCGATTAAGACATTGCTTTCAGGTGTCTGTAACAGAAAACAAGACCTCCCAACCTCCCTCGCACCCCCCAGGGGGGTAAGCCTGATCCAATCACATGTTGCGTCAGGTTTTCTATATATCCTCCTGCCAACACTCTTCAGTATCTTCTGCCTCTCCTCATTGCTTTCGAAGAGTGTCTTCCTAACGCTCCTGATTACCTCAGACTCTATGGGAGGTTTCCTGAGAAGCTTAGGCACCCACCTCGTATTCTTTGTTATCTCATCCAGGATGTAACCCCTCTTGCCAATAACCAGGCCCAGTTTCTCGGCCTCGATATAGACCTCCCTGCTGCTTTCATTGAATTCTATGGCGATTATGTTAGCGTCCTCTGAAATCATGCCATTTATCACATCCCTAGCTTTCTCGGGGGGAAGGAGTTTATCTGCTGTTGAACGCAATAGTATCCTCTTCTTGAGCAGGGTGGCGAGGTTTCTGACCTCACTATTGTTTTCTATGAAAAAAGGCAGGTCTCCTGTGTAGATAACGACCTTGGGTCCCTCTACATCAACACTGCTTACCGTGCCTTCAGGGGCGTTTTCTTCAATCAACCTCTTAATTTCCTTGAATTCCAAAAGACTCACCTCTTACTCAGGAATAGATATGAAAATTATGCTATAGAGTGGCTAGTTAAGGAGTGGTGTTGTGATTGAGACACTACAGTGCTTATTTCTCTTTGATTAATTCCTTTATCTCAGATTCATCATATCTCCTGAACTCTTCCTTGGTTATGGTAACAAGGCTTATTCCGTTGCCTGTGGCTGTATCCCTGGACATGGCGGAATTTAGTGCTTTTATGGCAACAGCTAGGGATTCCTGAACTGTTTTCTCACCAGAATATTCCTGCTCTAAAACCCCGTACGCCATAGGTGAACCTGAACCTGATGCAGCGTAGTCTTCTTCAGTCAAACCCCCCACGGGGTCCAGCGTATAAAGCTGTGGCCTGTCCATGTTCATTCCAGCAATCAATAGTTGCACCAGATAAGGGAAATACTTACTTCCCTGTAGTATGTTAGATAAGAGCGTTGCAATAGCTTTGGGGGACATCACCGTCCTGTTGTTCATCTCAAATAACGCCGCCTCAGCCTGAATTAAACGCATAAGGGACTCGGCATCTCCCACGGAGCCGGCTACCGAAGCACCTACCTGGTTATTCAGCTTGAATATCTTCTCAGCTCTCTTGCTTGCAACAAACGTTCCCCAAGACGCTCTCCTATCAGCAACCAAGACTATACCGTCATTGCACGTCAATCCTATTGTGGTTGTCCCCTTCAGATTTTTCGATTCCAAAGAAATCCCTCAGAATTAGTTTAATCCTAATTAATATTATCCTGTCAATTCTATTAATAAAGGTATGGAATTGATTATATAAATATGTGCACTCATCTATATAAATACCCCTCAGTGGCATATACCCGCTAGGGTAGCATAACCTTTTTCTCTATTTTTTCAGGTAAATACTCCTCTGCCACAAACTCCAGGCTCTTTGATGCCAGAGCCTGTTGCTCTATCCTCACACCCTTTTTGGCCATCAACTCAAGCTCCTTCTTCCACTGCTTCTTCCGGAACCAGGGATACTGGAGCAGCTCCTTGATACGTTTCCTGTCCACCTCTTTCAGCGTCTCAGTCACCTTATCCAGACCATAAGTGTCTATGTCGGTCATTGTCATCCCAACCAGATTCATTGATGGGGTTCCCAGACGCCTTGATTCATGAGCCAAGGCCATAGACCCTGCCTTCATAACCGAGTAGATGTAGTATCCCCAAGGGTCGCCGTCAGTGAACATTATAACAGGGAGATTCAATTCATTCCTTAACCTGTGTACCAGCCTCCTGCATCCCCTGGCAGCCTGCCCCTTGGTGGAAACCATGATGCAGTCGTTTTTGAGGTGGAATCTCTCCTCCACCAGCCGGTCGAACATGGCCCCGGTCTCGATCACCAACACGTAGTCAGCTTCGAAATCCATGAATTTATAATGCTCTACGATAGAGGGAACAGACAGACCTGAGCGCCCCAGTTTCGAGCAGTCTATGACATCACCAGAGTCCTCTATCCTGATTCTGCCAATCAACGTTCCCTTATCGTCTGCCTTAAGATGCAGCTCCTCCCTGAGAACGCCTAATGCCGTCTCCAGGTCAACAATCAACGGATCCGACTCGCTCTGGTCATCGAATGTGTTTTCCTTGGTGCCTGGTATAGTATGCTTTAGCTGATAGTATAGCTCTCTGATTGATGCAGTCTTGTCCCTGCCCACGAACTCCTTGCATTTGTTAGCTATGAGTATAGTCTGCATGAATTTCCTGGAGTGAGCAACGTTCATAAAAGACCGGGTTGATTTCTTATTCCCAAGCTCCAGTATGTTCTTTTTCTCGTTGAATATTATATTCCCTATACCCCTCTGGGGCATCCTGATCCGGGGACTTTCCTCCAATCTGATTTCCTCCACAATCTCCTCCCCGAGTTTCGTTAATCTCCTCACTACCTCTGTCTCATCCATTTTTACCTCCTATCTCCCTCATCAGAGAATGAATCCATTACCTCCTCCTCTTCCTCCTCCTCCACTTCCTCTGTCGAGTCAAGCATCCTCTCGTTTATCAACTCATGTAGCCCTTCAAGTATCTTCCTCTCGTCTTTTTTTGTCAGGTCAGCTAAACTCGCAGCCAGTTCAGTGCTATATTTAAGCAGAATCTGCCTTTTTTTCTCCCTCTCCTCGGATTTTCTCTTCCGGGAATGGTATTTACTGAATTTCCTGCCGACCTCCATCAACGCCATCCGGATTTCCTTCATTATCTCCTCCTCGTCCGAGATACTCTGTTTACCGGCGGATGTGTAGGGTATGTGAGTTGATACCAGATTAATGAATACCGTGAAGGGCGCATTCTCGTAGTCTCTTATACCGTATCTCCTCCATTCAACGCTATTAACTGCCTGTGTTATAACACACCCCCCGGCATCAAATATTAAGGGGGCCCTGTTACCGAACCGCATAATCTCGAACTTCACTCCATTACCTGTCTCCCTGCCAGCATGACCCCCAAAGGCTATCGCAACCTCCACCTGGAAAGGAACTCCACCGGAGTGCACGCTGGGAGGTCTTGTTAGCACGGCATCGAACTCCGGGTCCAGTATGTTCAGCACAGCCGCCTTGATCTGTTTCTCTCCGATGGGGACAAGTCCCTCAGAGGAGGGAGCTAGGAACTTCACCTCCCCTATAGCATCAACTATCTGCTCGCATTCCGCCCACGTAATCCTTCTCGGGTTCTTGTTGAGGTCGAAGTCAACCCTTTTCTGTATCTCCTTTACTTTAGCGTTGCTTACTCTCGAAAACTCGGAAGACAGGAAGGAGGATATCTTCCTGGCCTTGCTGGCTTTCGCCATGTTCAGGAGGTCGTCCACCTCCATGCCCTGAGGATGGGGTTTAACTGCCTTAGGGTTTTTTGGTATTTTCTCGCTGGAGCGCTCGAATATGGTCTTCCTGCCCTCTGGGTCTATGAAAACAATTCTGGCATGGGAGTTGGCTACCGCAGTTCTCCTTATGTATTCGAAGGGTCCCTGCTCCCTCAGCGAGAACTTAACCCCCCTCAGCTCGCAGTTTATTTCGGTGCCGCGCCAGTATTCGCTGTATTCGTTGTCTCTGATTATCTCAGCCTTGTTTTTTGTTATGTCTACCATCAACTCCACCTCATGGACTTTCCCTTTCCCCGTAGATGTCCTGATTTTCACGGGCTTGCCTGTGGTTATCTGCGAGAACAGGGTTACTCCCGCTACACCGATTCCCTGCTGCCCCCTTAACTGGATGTTCCTATGGAATTTGGTTCCGGCCAGCATTTTCCCGAAAACATTGGGTATATGTCTCACCGGAATCCCCGGGCCGTTGTCTATCGAGGTTATGAGATAGTGATCCTGACCTAATGACTTGATTTCGATGAATAACTCCGGCAGTATCCCAGCCTCCTCGCAGGCATCCAGTGAGTTGGTGACCAGTTCGTGGATTGCCGTGGTAAGCGAGCGGAGTTTCCCGGAGTAGCCCAGGTGTGCTCTGTTTTTTCTGAAGAACTCTGTAATAGATGTTTCCTTGAATTCCTTAAATAACTCATCTGCATGTAGCTCTTTGTTCATTTTTTCATCCTCAGTAAAAGTCGGGTTGTGTTTTTTGTCTTTTTTGCTCCTCAAGAAACCTGTACACGGTGGCTTGCTGTGAACCGCCTATTAATCGCAGGATGGCTTCCCTCGCTATCTCCACGTCGTCAATACAGCCTATGATGCTAACGGTGTTCCCGTA
>JAOZNG010000111.1 GCA_029933895.1 archaeon | reverse complement strand
AGTTTATGTGGAGACAGAAATTCCGCCAGAGTCTGGTTTAGGTTTTGATGAAACGGTTTCATCTTCCATACTGCTCTCCCTTTGCGGGGCATTATCTGGGGTTGATGGTTCAGTTTATGAGCTAAGGATTGATAAATATGTGAGGGAGCAGGTTCTTGAAATAGATGGCTTCTTTGTTAACGTCCTGGATTTGTTGAGGGATGTTTCTTCCAGGGAGCTGAGATTCGACAGGCTTTTCTCCTCTCTCTACGGTGGTTTCGTTGTAGCTGACAACAACCGGGATGCCATATTAAGGCGTGGTGAAATGGAGTCCCTGCATGCTGCTGTGCTGCTCCCCGAAGATTCCATAGGGGATGGATTAGACACTGCCCTGTTCCTTAACGAGGCCCAGGTAGTCTTCGATGAGGCATTGAGGGGTAACCTCTATTCTGCGATGAAACTCTATGGCTTGTTTTTCTCTTCCAAGGGCCTGGAAGAGGTTTTATCCATGGGCGCTTTGACTGCCACCGCAAACAAGGAAGGTACTGTTGTTGCCCTATGTCGCAAGAGAGAAACAGCGGGGGAAATCTCCAACCTGGTCTGTAAGACAGCCAACAAGAAGGCTGTGGTTGATAGGAAACCCGTCAGGATTATTAAAGTGAACGAGTTCCTTAAGCTGAAGGGAGACAGAGAGTTCTACTGGGTTTAGTACCTGTTAGCAAGAGCCCTACAGCTTCAGGTTGGAGTACTTCACTTTATCGGATTCAACTCCTCTGCAGTTAATCCAATCTTGTGTCTGCTGCCCTGCCTTGTTCCCCTGATGGACAGTGCCTTCTCTATTTCAGGCCCAACCAGGAAGCGGTGGGTGTTCCATTCAGGGGCTTCCTTTTTCTCCACTCCCGCATCCTTGGATATTCTCTGGATTAACACCTTCGGGCTGAGATGCTCCAGGAAGTCTGCTACCATGCTGATGTATTCAGTCCTGCTGAGGGGTCTGTATCTTCCCTGCCTGTAGTATCCGGCCAGCCGTGTGTTTTCCATCACCAGTAACGGATAAATCTTGAGGGAATCTGCACCGACCGCAGAGATTATTCTCGCTGTCTCTATCATCTCCGAAGGGGTTTCGTATGGGAGCCCGAGGATGGTGAAGAGGTTAACCAGCACTCCTCTATCATGTACCTTCCCTATCACGTCAAGGAGCTCTGAGATGCCGTGTTGTCTGTTTGTCTGCTCGCATGTGTGGTAGTGCATGGACTGCTGCCCCAGCTCAACCCAGATCTCGTAGCCTGACTCCACGTATTCTTCCAGCATATCCAATACCTCCTCAGGCAGACAGTCAGGTCTTGTCCCGATAGATAAACCTACCGTGTCAGGATGCTCTAATAACAGGTCGTATATCGCCCTTAGTTCATTGATTTTCTTGTAGGTGTTTGTTCCGAACGCCAGGTAGACCAGGAATTTCTCTCCTGCTCCTGTGCTCTTGTGGTATTCTATCTGCTCGTTGATTTGTTTCCTGAGGCTGCTGTCCATCACTCTCCTCATGCTTTCATGGCTGAACTGACGGGCGAAGGACGGGCAGTATATGCATCCCTGGTTGCTTAATCTGGAGTCCCAGTTGGGGCAGGTGAAGCCCGCGTTCGCCGGAACCTTGAACATCTTGTATCCATGGCTCCTCCTGAAGTATTCCCCGAATGCTGCATAAATGAAGCCGTCCATGTACATGTTTTCTATGATGTCGTAGTCTATTTTTCTCTCGGTGGTAACGCCTTTAACAATGCTTTTGGCTTCCATCTCACAGAACTATGGGATTCAGGAGTGAAAAAACAGATCAAGGTTCATGGTTTATTGCGTCTTTTTTCTCCTTAATCTCTTATTTCTTACTGTGGAGGGAGGTTTCAAAATGGTTCACGAGAAATCATGTGGTGCCGTTGTCTATAGAGGAAAAGGCTCTGGTAGAAGGTATCTCTTGTTGAATTATGCTGCTGGACACTGGGGTTTCCCCAAGGGACATGTGGAAGGTGATGAATCAGAGAAGGATACCGTGTTGAGGGAACTCGATGAGGAGACGGGAATAAGGGAGGTCTCCTTTAGAGGCTCTTTCCGGGAGGAGATAGCCTATTCCTTCAGGAGGAGGGATGAACGGATTGATAAGGTGGTTGTTTTCTATCTGCTGGAGTCCAGAGGAGAAGACGTTGTTTTATCTAATGAACACGGAAGCTTTCTATGGCTCCCATACATCAAAGCAAGGAAGAAGCTCACCTACGAGAACACCAGGTGTCTGCTGGATAAGGCTGAAAAGTACCTTAATACCTAGCCTTCAACTATGATTCTCCCTGTCATCACGGGGTGGATGCTGCATTTATAGCTGTAGACTCCCCCCATCGTAAAGGTGTGGGCGAAGCTCTCATCTTCCTTTAATACACCGGAATCAAAGACTTTGGATGCTACGACACGGTGCTTTGTTGAATCCCTGTTGATCCATTTAACCGCATCTCCTCTGTGGATTATCAGGTTATCGGGTTTGAATTCGAAGTCCTTTATGACTATATGCTCCAGCTTCGGCTGGTATGTTGTGGTTGTTGTTGATGTTGTTGTGGTTGTTGTTGATGTGGTGCCTTCTGTCACAATGAATTCCTTGACGTAATCTGTTCTGGAATCAGAGAGGGTATTGAATAAGCTGTCTCCGTTATCGTAGTAGATTACTGCATGGAGGGGGGATTCTCCGCTGTAGTTTAAGACCTCTATATTTATGTCCCTTGCTCGGTCCTCGAATATGGGGCTCACACCCACTATCACGGAATTGTTTCTCCCGTAGTCAGCGTATAATACAATAAATCCCGGCTTGTCCAGGTATGCCTCCTCCACCCTGAACTGCTCCATTATCATCTTCTGGGATTTAATGGATATGGATGGTTTCCTTTCCCCTGTTTTGACGGTGGATGTGGTGGTTTCTTCCTGGCTGCTATAGAGGCATCCATCCAGCAGTAGCATTATCGTTAAGGGGATGATGGCGTATTTATTCATTGTTTTTTGTAGTTGATTATTGCATTACCCCATACTCTCGTGTTCGGAAGCGTTATCTTGTTCCCGTTTTCATCTTCCAGCACAGTGTTGCTCATATTGATTTCTTTTACTATCCCATCTTTTCCGGAAACATTTACCTTGTCTCCCAGCCGGAAGGGGTGGTTTATGAGTATCATCATGCCAGAGGCGAAGTTGCCTAACGTATCCTTTAAGGCGAACCCTATGATGAAGCTGCCTACGCCGAAGCTGGCTACTACGGCGTTGACATCAACCCCAAGGTAGACCAGCACCAGTCCGAGGGTTACAAGCCATAGTAGCATGACTATGGTCTTGTGGATGAACCTCTCCAGCGTAGTATCCAGCTTCGTGAAATCGAAGAACCTGTTGAGGAGATAGTCTATGATTTTGATTATGAGCTGTGCTGCTACAGCAATTACGGCAAGGAGAATTATTTTTTCTGCTGCGAGGTAGGTTATTCCCTCAACATCAGATGGATTAAACCCCGTCCACCATGAATCCATATTATATTATTTATGTGGAACATTAAAGAATGAATAGGGCATAATCGTGAATGCATCTAGTAACTAGGCCTCTTTTCTATTTGGATATAAACAATGTAAACAAATTTATTATGTCCGAAACAGAATGGTTGAGGAAAAGATAAGAAAATTGTTTCAGATAGGTGGTCCTGAAGGATTCAACAAAAAAGCATCTGAGCCTGCATCCAAGCCGGATGAAATCATCAAGGCCCTTGATTTAAGTCCGGGCATGGAGGTTGTTGATTTAGGTGCTGGTGGAGGATACTATACTCTACGGTTCGCTGAACTGGTCGGAGCAGCGGGGAGGGTTTATGCAGTAGACACCAACAGAGGGAATCTGGAGCACATCCAAACAAAGGCCAGGGAGAGATATCTTGATAACGTAGAGATCGTCTACTCCACAGGAGATGATGTTCCCCTTCCTGAGAGGGAGATAGACCTGGTTTATTCCAGAAACGTCTACCATCATCTCACGAACAGGGTGGAGTATTTCCGCCGAATGAGAAGGTTTCTTAAGTCCAGAGGCAGGGTTGCCTTGATAGATTACGACGGGCGCGGGAGCAGATTCAGCTTCAGCTTCCTGCTCGGTCACTATACGAGAAAGGAGACTGTTGTTGATGAAATGCGGGAAGCTGATTATCGCCTGATTGAAGATTACTCTCTCCTCCCCAAACAGTTTTTCCTGGTCTTCGAGTGAGTCCAGTACGTGCCGGGTCCTGTATCCGCACTCTTCACTCATCTATTTCTTTCCCCATTAACCGTAGAGAGTTTTTAGTGTTCGTCGACGTCTAGCTTTTTGATTTATATGTGGGCTTATTTATATATCTTTTTATATGAACCGAAAGTGGTTGCTGGCTGGTGGTGTTTTGCTGGTTTTAGCTGGTTTTTTTGCTCTATTGATTGCTTTAGGCATAGCCGGCTTCTGGTATTACAACAGTTTTCAGTCTTCGACTTCAACCACCCTCTGGATTCCATCATCCACCATCTCCTCGACTATGACATCAACCCTTACTACGCCGACTTCAACCTCATCTACCTCAACTTCGTCGACAACCACCAGTTCGTCCACTACTTCAGCCTCAACCACTACTTCAGCCTCAACCACTACTTCAGCCTCAAC
>JAOZNG010000110.1 GCA_029933895.1 archaeon | reverse complement strand
GTCCGACATGTATGTCCGAGATTTGGGCGATTGTCAGATCCATAATATATTCATGGTTTTACTATTATTTAAGGGATGGTGTGATGCTATGGCTTTGGAGGAGTATCAGAAAAAGAGGGATTTCAGGAGGACCGGTGAGCCGGAAGGCGGGGGTGGGGGGAAAGAAGGGGAGAAAATTTTTGTTGTTCAGAGACATGATGCAAGAAAGTTGCACTATGATTTGCGTCTGGAGAGGGATGGGGTTTTGAAGAGCTGGGCTGTGCCCAAGGGCATACCTCTGGAGGAGGGGGTTAAGCGGATGGCTGTGCAAACAGAAGACCATCCGCTGGGGTATGCGAGCTTTGAAGGGATTATCCCTGAGGGGGAATACGGGGCCGGGAGAGTGGAGATATGGGATAAAGGAGCCCTTGAGATAAACAAGTGGGAGACTGGGGAGATAATATTCACCCCTCATGGAGAGAAAATAAACAGCCCCTATGTCTTGCTCAGAATGAAACCATCCAGGAGATTTCCGGGCGGTAACTGGCTTCTTTTCAGGAAGAGGATTAGATGATGTAGGTGGATGAATGTGTGAGTGTTACTTTTCTCCCGCACTCTAGGAAAACCCTTATTTAAAGTGTCTGGAATAAAGATAATCCCAGACAAGAACTGGGGGAGGCGCGAGAAATGATATATCCTAAAGTAGCTGAATGCCCGGAGATACCTGAAGGACGAGATATATGGGAATACCTGGGGGTAACAGAAAAAGAATACATTAACAGGAACATGGGCTTCAGACCCAAGACGGTGAAACTCGAGCAGAGAAGCAAGGAGCCAGTATTTTTTTCTTTCCTTCCCTATTCTATTAACAGATAGACCATGGAAGTCAAAGACATTCTCTTAAGTGAGGAGACATTATTCCGGGACGAGACAGTTTTCACCCCAAACTACATCCCGGCAGACTTCATGCACAGGGACAGTGAAACAAAAGAGCTGGCTCTTTCTCTCAAGCCAGGATTAAGGGGGGTGAATCCAGTGAATACTCTCCTTCACGGCCCGGCTGGCACAGGAAAAACCACAGCTGTAAGATACCTCTTCCATCAGATCAAGGAATCCAGCGGAAAACTAGCTACGGTTTACATCAACTGTGAGGACTATTCCACTCCGTATAGTATCTTCGCGAAGATATATGAATCCCTGTACGGATTTCCACCTCCCAGCACAGGTAAACCTCTTGAGGATGTGAAAGAGAGAGTATACAGCAGACTGAGGAGGGATAATAGGAGTCTTGTTGTAGCATTAGATGAACTAGACTGTCTCTTCCTGAACAGGAATGTGGAGGCTGTTTTGATTGACCTGTTGAAGGCTCATGTAAGCTACGATTTCGACAGGGTTGGTGTCACAGGGATTATGATAAACAGGGGGTATATGGCACAGTTAAGTGAGAAGGCTAGGAGTGTGTTCAATCCATCCCTTATCCATTTCCGGCCCTACTCCTGGAGGGAGGTAAGAGACATCCTCGAGTACAGGGTCAGGTATGGATTCTACAGAGATGTTGTTCCAGAGGAGGTCCTAGAGTCCGTCGTGGACATAACCCACGAGAAAGGGGACCTTCGCCTTGGTATTGATCTATTGCGGAGAAGTGCTCTCTTAGCAGAAAATGATTCCTCTAGAACTATACGTGAGGAATACCTCACGGAGGCATTTTCCAGAATATCATCACCTAAAGCCAGAAGGGGGAAGCTCTCATCAGACGAAGGGAAGCTCCTCCAGGTCATAGAGGGAAACAACAATATGTCTTCAGGCAGAATCTACGAGCTCTTCAGAGAGGGAACCGGTTCAGGGATAAAGAGATACAATCAGCTTATAAAAGAGCTGGAACGTAAGAAGCTTATAGAGACCGAATACCTTAAAGGCAGGAGGGGCAGAAGCCGAAAAGTGAGGTTGCTACTGGAATAATTATATATTCTCTCAAGACTAATTTTTAAGTATATGGTTGCTGGATTAATCGGAGGAACCTCCCTGTTGAACTCCAGATACATGAAGGGAAAAGGCAGGTATATGGAGAACAAACACGGTGAGGTTCTGGTGATGAATGGTGAGGACTGGGTTTACATACCCAGGCACGGGCGAGATGGGAGTATCCCACCTCACAGAATAAATCATAAAGCTAACCTGCTTGCCTTAGAGAACGAGGGAGTTTCTCACGTGCTTGGCGTGTGTTCTGTAGGCAGTCTCAGAGAGGATATCAAATCCGGCTCGCTGGTGGTGCCAGATGACTATATCTCCCTCTGGAATATCCCCACATACTTCAGTAGGGATGCCGTGCACATAACGCCTGTTATGGATGAGGATATAAGAAAGCTTCTGCTGGATAAGGCAGGAGAGCTTGGTCTGGAGATCGTATATGGGGGCACATATTTCCAGACTACAGGACCTCGGCTGGAGACCCGGGCAGAGATCAGGCTATTGAGGGATTACGCTGAGGTGGTTGGAATGACCATGGCATCAGAGGCTACCCTCGCCTGCGAGTTAGGAATCAGGTACGCTGCATTATGCACTGTGGATAACTACGCCCACGGTATATTGGATGAGAAACTGGATTATGGAGAGGTGATGGAGAATGCCTCCACAGACAGAGAAGGCCTGTATGAGCTCCTGGATCTGGTGGTTGAGGGGTTGAAATGCTTTTAGAGAACCTTGGTTTTCTGTTATTTGGCTGTATTATATTGATTATCAGCTCTGAGTATCTGGTCAAATCATTGACTAAGATAGCAGTATGCCTCAACGTGAACGAGTTCACAATAGGTTTTATTATTGTGGCGCTGGCCACCTCCCTGCCTGAATTGATTATTGGCGTAACCTCTGCCGTAGATGGCATTCCGTCTCTCTCCCTAGGTAACGTTATTGGAGCCAATATAATTGATTTAACCCTTATTGTTGGCATAATTGCTATTTTACGGAGGGGTATACGGATAGAGACCAAGACCGTTAAGACAGACAGCGTCTACATGTTCCTCATAGCTTTACTGCCTCTGGTCTTGTTTCTGGACGGTGAATTAACGAGATACGATGGCTTAATCCTTTTAGGTTCTTTCTCCATGTATCTGTGGCGGTTGTTTAATCAGGAAAGGCGTTTCAGGGACAGGCTGCTATACGAGGACAAGAGGGAGCTATACGTCGGTCTATCCATGGCTATCCTGTGCTTCTGCCTGCTCTATGTGAGCGCCAATATTGTCGTGAATGCCGCCATGGCTATAGCAGAGAACTATCTGATGGTCCCTCCGATACTGATTGGGTTGTTTATGCTATCATTTGGCACAACACTACCGGAGCTGACTTTCGAGACCAGGGCCATCTTCATGAAACACCAGTACATAGCTCTAGGGGACTTAATTGGTTCGGTTATACTCAATTCCTCCCTTGTGCTGGGTGTGGTCTCCATGATCCACCCCATAAGTGCAGATCCCTTGATATTCATGACCTCGGCTTTTTTCCTTGTTGTTGTAGCCTTCCTGTTCATGACTTTCGTGGAAGCTGAAGGGCATATACTGTGGCAGGAGGGTGTGGCTTTAATTCTCCTGTACGTGTTGTTTCTGATTTTTGAGCTTAATCTACGATTTTTTGAGAACGGGGGATTGATTTGATATGAGCATCCTGATAGAGAATGTTTGGCTTGAGGGTGAGAGGAAGGACATTTACATAGACGGGAACAGGATAGATTCATTCTGCTCTGATGGTCCAAGGGATGATGAGGTAATAGATGGCAGTAACATGGCAGCCATTCCGGGTTTAATCAATACCCACACGCATTCTGCGATGACCCTGTTCAGGGGTTTCGGGGATGACATGCTGCTACATGAATGGCTTAAGGAGAAAATCTGGCCTGCGGAGGCGAGACTCACAGAGGAAGACGTGTACTGGGGCTCTAAACTGGCTTGCTTGGAGATGATTAAGTCAGGCACCACATGCTTCAACGACCAGTACTGGTTCATGAAGGGAACAGCAAGGGCCGTGGAGGAGATGGGTTTAAGAGCTTTCCTGGCTGAGGCATTCATAGACCTCTTCGATGAAGAAAAAGCTGTTGAATCCAGGAAAAAAACAAGAGACTTCGTTGAATATGTGGAGTCAATGGGTAACGAGAGAATCAAGGCAGCTCTTGGACCGCATTCACTTTATACTGTCTCGGAGGAGAGCCTTAGATGGCTCAGGGAATACTCCGATGAGAGGGATTTATTGATTCACTTCCACCTGGCTGAGACAGAGAGGGAGAGCAGGGACTGCATGGAGAAATACTGTAAATATCCTGTGGAATACCTGCGGGATATGGGGTTTCTATGTGATCGGCTGATTGCCGCGCACTGTGTCTGGCTTAGCAGGGAAGAGATGGAAGTCCTTGCCAGATACGGTGTGAAGGTCTCCCATAACCCGGTCTCGAACATGAAACTCTCTGTTGGTTCCTTTCTCAACTATGGGGAGTTGAAGGCCTCGGGGGTTGTTGTTTCATTAGGCACGGATGGTTGCGCCTCCAACAACAACCTGGATATGCTGGAGGAGTTGAAGTTTGCTGCCGTGGGACAGAAAGCCTTCAGCAATAACCCAACTGCTTTGCCGGCCAAGAAAGCATTTAAGATGGCTACCATGGGTGGTGCCTCCGCTTTAAGGATTAAGGCCGGTAAGATAGGGGAAGGCAAACTGGCTGA
>JAOZNG010000109.1 GCA_029933895.1 archaeon | reverse complement strand
CATCAGACTACATCCGGTTTCCAGGGGGGCGGTTATTGGAGCATTAATCTCCTTAGCCATGGGCATAACACCGATAGTGGACGGGCAACCAATGGGCGGAGTGGTGTTGATGGGATTCGGCATAGTGTACGGAGCAATAACAGACGTGATAGCAACACATTACTCGAAAGAAAAAACAGACGGGTTTATATAGACGTAATCCATATCTTAGATTGTGAGTAGAATTCGGAATAAACAGCATGTGAAGTAACGAGAAGTCTTCTAATTGATTACCGAAATGCCTTCCTGATTCTACATCTATAAAGAAAAAAAGAGGAACCTTATTTAGAGAATGGACCACGTAACAAAAGAAAACGGATTCAGCGACCTGAGTTTAAGCAATCACGTTTTAAATGACCTAGAATATCACGGCTTCAACAAGCCGATGCCGATACAAGAACAAACAATACCTGTACTATTACGGGGACGGGACCTGATAGCGGAAGCCAAGACTGGCACAGGCAAGACACTGGCGTTTGGTGTGCCCCTGATCGAGGGAGTCAATCCCGGGGAAAAAAGAGTGCAGGCTCTGGTGCTGGCACCAACAAGGGAGCTCGCCAGGCAGGTTGACGGCGAACTGAAAAAGATAGGATACAAGAAGAGAGTGCATTCGGTAGCCGTCTACGGCGGGAAAAACATAAACAACCAAGCCCAGAGAATCCAGAAGGGCGCACAGATAATAGTAGGCACACCCGGCAGGACACTGGACCTCATCAACAGACGCATCCTCAGACTAAACTCGGTTAAGATGCTCGTCCTAGACGAAGCCGACCGGATGCTGGACATGGGATTCATCAAAGACATCAGGAAAATCATATCCCATATACCCAGGGAGAGACAAACAATGCTGTTTTCAGCAACCATACCCCAGGAAGTGAAAAAACTAGCTCAATCGGTGATGGATAACCCCGAGGAGATAAGCATCAACTCCGACGACATGACAGTGGAGGAAATACAACAATTCTACTATGAGATACCACAAGAAAACAAACTAGACACCTTCATCAGGGTTGTGAGACAGGAGAAACCAGATAGCGCCATAGTATTCTGCAACACCAAACGGTGGACTGACACGCTCACTAGGATACTCAAGAAAAAAGGCCTCCAGTGCCAGGCACTCCACGGAGACCTCACCCAGAAACAAAGAGACATGGTAATGCAAGGCTTCCGGGATAAAAGATTCCGTTACCTTATCGCAACAGACGTAGCAGCCAGGGGACTGGATATAAATGATGTATCTCACATCTTCAACTATGATATCCCACAGGACCCCGACAACTATGTCCATAGAATAGGGCGCACAGCAAGAGCCGGCAAGGAAGGGAGAGCATTCTCCTTCATAAACCCCCACGAGATACACAGCCTCTGGGATATAGAACACAGGTGCAGGACCAGCATACAAAAAACAAGCCTCCACCCCTAGTTTTTTATTACAAAATCGGGGGGGATACAAGGAACTCGGAGAAGGTTTATATACAGCGAGCAGAACTCGCTTGCACTGCGGCTTTATAACTCCCAGAGGACTTGCGTTTATCACATCAACTCTATGAGTTACATATCCCACTACGTGAAGTCGTTTATGTGGCGGGTTGTTGATTCAGGTATCGACTTTGTAGGTCACATATTTCTCTCTTCAGGATGGAGTTGTTTGATTCATCTTTCTCCGACAGAACAGCATCACCCCATCAAGGATGTGGAGCTGGAGTGGACACTATTTTTATCGAACTGTAATGGTTGCTGACAGATAACGCGTATGTGGTTAAGTAAAAAAAATGAGGGATAGTTAGTTTATTGGCGCGCATATTTCTGTCATTATTTCGTTCTCGTGCACCCGGTGGGGGTCGTTGAGGTAGTACTCCCTTAGGGGAGCCACCAGCTTCCTGTGGTGTTCTCTTATCCAGCTGTAGATTTGCTGGTGCAGTGGCCTGAAGTCGCTGTAGGGTCCTTCGTGGATTGTTTTAGCCACTCTCCCTCCGGGAAGAGTGTAGCATGTTATTCCTTCACTGTCCTCTATTTCTCTGGGTATGGGCGCACATATCTCGATGTCTGCTTCTCCCTTCCGGTCCGCCTCCAGAGCCCCCTCTGGGGTTTCCTCGTGGCAGATGAAGATCGGAGGTCCTGTTAGTTCGACTTTGTTGGAGGCTAGGTGCCCTAGGAGTTTAGGCATCACCTCCATTATTTCGTCGTAGGAGCCTCTGTAGCGCATGCTGGCAACCAGCTGCGGCTGGACATCCTCCACTTTTATTTTTCCCATTGCTATCACCTCGTGGTTTATATGCTCTGGAAATAAGTTACTTCAGGGGTTTATTTAAAAGAGGGGTAAGAGAGCGATGGAAAAATAAAAATATGTTACCCCTCTTTGCATCTATCTCTTAATACAGGCCTACCTACGACACAAACCCAAACAACTCCACCCTTCAGGGTGGGATATGAATCAGGCATTCATCTCTCCATTAGATGGGACTGTATCCTGAACTGAAAAACACCATAATCACGTGGCTGACGGTCATCCCGGATACACGAAGAATGGTTGTTTTCTCCTGTGTTGTCATATTTTTATTTTCCATCCAATAACTACTATAATCTCTTCCCAGAAGTGGAGAAGGGATATAGCAGATTATTTACTGCGGGCCCGTAGATCAGACTGGTAGATCGTTCGCTTGGCATCGGCAACTGCTGAAGACAGAGGCGTAAGCTGACAGAATGCGAGAGGCCTCGGGTTCAAATCCCGACGGGTCCATACCATATCCCTTTCTTTGAGAAAGAAAGATGTGAGTTATCCGAAACAGCTGTCTTTAACTCAAAAATTGTGGAATGATGTTGTTGTTAGCTGGAACTGATATAGGGAACGTTCCTGGAGCGATGGCGTTATTGAGGTGGTTGAGGAGGGCTTCAGGGTTTACGGCGAGGGCATGGTGGAGACAGGGTGTGTGGAAGTGATGTTGCATTATTTGGTTCCATGGGGTTGATTCTCCAGGGTTCCTGGAGAAAAACCTGACGGGGTTTATAAAAGGTTTTAATCCATATATCTTTATTTCCATGGGGCCGTAGGGTAGCTTGGCATCCTTCCAGCCCGGGGCGCTGGTAACCCGAGTTCGAATCTCGGCGGCCCCATGTATCAAAAAAATGGACGTGATTAATCCGCCTTTGTTGGGTGATCGCATGAGATATCCACTCGCTGGTTCAATAGTGCTGTTGCTGTCGTTTTTCGCGACCATGCCGTTGCTGATTTTCTTGCTGGCTGGTGGCTCCTCCCAGCTTGTGGAGTATGTTATTGTGTTGGCTAATATCGTGGAGGTGCCTTTTCTGTTATTGACCTTGTATGGGTTCTGGCTGCTTGGTCGTTATTTCCAGATCAGGCTACTGGAGTATCCCGTGTATGTGATAGCCGTGGTTTATATACCCTTCATTGTCTTCGATAGCCTGGCTAGTTGGGTTGGCGCGGATTCAGGCCGGATGTATGAGCTTCTGGAGCTGGGTTTTGTTTTGGTGGATGCCCTGGCTACTGTTGTGTTTTCTGTTGGCTTGATTCAGTTAAGGGAGGAGTTGGGTTATTATGCTACAGTCCTGGGTGTTTTGTTTTTCCTGCAGGGTTTGTTGTCTGCTTTGTTTGCTTTAACGTCTCTTGTTCCAGTGATTGGTTTGTTGTTTTATCTAGGGTCTTATCTGTTGTTTATATTGATTTATCCATTGATGGCTGCTTTCTTCCATAGAGCAGGTAAACGTTACAGCATAGTAGATGAGTCTGCGTGATATAAAAACCTGGAATCAAATATATTTCCCGGGTGTTTTTTTTGCCTCCGTAGCTTAGACTGGCATAGCGGCAGACTTGTAATCGAATCCCTTTCTTTGAGGAAGAAAGGTGCTCGACCCCTAAAGAAACCTTTTTGGCGGGCCGACGATGAGAAATCTGCAGGTCGAGGGTTCAAATCCCTCCGGGGGCTTATGATCTTTTTTAATTATTGGATTTTCTTTTTCTGGTGGGGGATTCATATATTACCTCCAGAGGCCTGTAATCTTTTCTGTGAAAAACCACCAGGTTTCCCTTCACCTCCCTCACTCAGAGAGAAGGTATCACGTGGTCGATGTGATGCACATAAAGAGCATTTGCTACGATTCCTGCCCGCATATATCCAACACCCACCCAGAGGTGTTGGTGACGGATATGGAATCAGTGATAGTGATGGTGTTACAGGTTATGAACCAGAACCAGAAGGTCCTGTATTCAAGAAGCCAGTTAATCTAAGGCAAACAGGGAAGGGATGCGGATACATAACACAACAAACGCCAACATAGACTCTATGGGCGATAACTATATAGCACCATACAACCCCTCAAAACCTGGTAGTAATTTATAAAAACCAATTACGTATTAATCTTATTATATCCCTGTGGGGGGGAGATTCTTCACCCAGTCGGTGATGTAAAATGGACATTGATGAAGTGATTCAGGAGATGGAGGAGGCAATAGACGACCCCTCTATTCCCGGACGGATTAGAAGGGCTCTGGAGAAGACCTCCACGGACCTGAAGAAGGAGAACCCTGACACAGCAGTGAAGGTTACAACAGCCATCTATGAACTTGAGGAGGTTGTCGACGACGTCAATATACCCATGCACGCGAAGACAATACTCTGGGATTTAATAAGCAACCTGGAATCC
>JAOZNG010000108.1 GCA_029933895.1 archaeon | reverse complement strand
CCACATAATTCCTCTGCGACCTAAGGGTTGGGGTATCCTTGCGTGTATGTGATGAACCTACTTCTCGAGGCGGAATTCCCTGATCACAGAGTATTCAGGGCCCCTGGGTGAGAGCCTGCTCTCCATCAACACAACCCTTTCAGCAGTATGCTCCCCGAACGCCAGGAAACGTTTCCCTTTGAGGAAATCCATCAAACCCTGTTTATTGTTCAGGAACTTCACCCGGGCTAGTGTATAGTGGGGATGGAATCTCATGTCTCTGTTGAAGCCAGCGCTCTCTAGGCTGGAATCAATTTTTCCCTGGAGATTCTTTATCTCATCAAATCCTTCCTTTACCCCCATCCAGATAACCCTCGGTTTTTTGTTGTTTGGGAAAGCCCCCAGACCACATAGGGAGATATTGAAGGAGGGTGTTTCCCTGATAAAGGAGAGTCCATCCTCTATCTCCTGGATTTCCCTCTCCTCCACGTTACCAAGAAACTTCAATGTGAGGTGAACGTTTTCGGGCTTAACAAGTTTCAGCTTCCCTAAGCCATCCACTTTATTCTGTAACTCCCTTATTTTCTCGTGGAACCTGTAGGGTAGAGGCATTGCTATAAAAAGTCTTTTATTCATCAATAGATTAATATGACTGGAGTCAAATAAGTAACCACTGAAGATGAAAATAACAGCAGTTGGCGGATACAAGGCCGTTGGAAGGAACATGACCGGGGTTTCCATAGCTGATGAAACAATAGCATTGGATAACGGTATACGACTTGACACACTCCAGATCTATGACGAAGACACAAACCAGTTGAGGAAGAGATCCATCCAGGAACTCATAGACATGGACATAATCACCCAACCAGACAGGTTAGGTAACGTGAAAGCACAGGTAGTGTCCCATGGACACCTGGACCACTTTGGAGCTATACCGATACATCAACCAAAGACACCGATAATATCAACCCCCTACACCATAGAAATAATAAAAAATGAATACCGTCAGGGCGACTACATATCCCTGGATTACCGCCAGGAACATGAGCTGAGCAGGAAGTTCACCGTGGAATTAATCGAAATAACCCACTCCCTCCCCTATGCCTCCATAGTGGTTTTACATACGCCGGAGGGGGATGTGGTCTATGCCAGCGACTTCCGTCTGGATAACCACTCCCTGATTGCTAGACCAGACTATAAAAGACTGAGACAGCTGGGTAAAGGCCACGTGAAGGCATTGATTATAGAATCAACGAGGGTGAAGGAGCTGGGCAAAACCCCCTCGGAGTCTGTGGTAAGAAAGAAACTCAAGGACGTGGTGGAGTTCATAGATGAAGGAATTATAGTGAGCACAACATTCTCCTCACATGTGGAGAGGATACAGTCTATCATAGATGAGATAGAAAAAAAGGGTAGAACTCCTGTAGTCATGGGGAGGTCGCTTTCCAGGAACGTTAGCTTGGCGAAAAAATTCGACTTAATTGATTTACCTGCTGAGACAAGGGTTTGTTCATCTGCTAGAGCCTCAAGGAACATGCTGGAGGAGATAGATAAAGGCAGGAGAGAGGATTACTTCCTTATAGCTACAGGACATCAGGGAGAACCTGATTCCGTTTTGTCTAGAATGGTAGACGGTAGACTGCCTTTCAGGTTCCAGGACGGTGACTCCCTTATCTTCTGCGCTAACGTCATCCCAACGCCCCTGAACAAGGCGAGCAGATATATACTGGAAACCAAACTGAATCGTCATGGGGTCAGGGTCTTCGACAGGATTCATGTCTCAGGTCACTCGGCTAGAGAGGACCATCGCTACATCATGAATCTATTGAAGCCAGAGCACATAATACCCTGCCACGGAGACATGGGGATGCGGGGTAGTTATGCGGAGTTAGCTACAGGGGAGGGATATGAGATAGGTGTAGATGTGCATTTGCTCACCAACGGGAAAACAATAGATATATAGGCTGTAGTTGTATCTATTAATTCATGTATAATTAACGTGGAGGAGGTAGGGATGTTGCTGGAAACTAATCTGCCGTTGAAGCTTTATTCAAGGGGGAAGGTAAGGGACATTTACATCCTAGATGACACGCTGTTGGTTATTGCAACGGACAGGATTTCTGCGTTTGATTGTGTTCTGCCTAATGGAATACCCCACAAGGGCAGGGTCCTGAACCAGCTTTCAGCGTACTGGTTTGATTACACGAAGGATATCATAGAGAACCACATGCTATCCATAGACTTGGAGGATTTCCCCCCCGAGTTAAAGGAATACTCTGGGGAATTAGAGGGGAGATCCATGCTGGTAAAGAAAACAGAGAGAATAGATATTGAATGTGTTGTAAGAGGTTACCTGGCCGGCTCCGGGTGGAGGGAGTATCAGGAGAGCGGTTTAGTGTGTGGTGTCGAGTTACCCTCTGGTCTTGTGGAATCAGATAAACTCCCTGAGCCGATTTTCACGCCCGCAATGAAATCCTCAACAGGGCATGACGAGAACATCTCCCAGGATCACATGGCTGAAATAATTGGTGGAAGTCTAGCAGGGAAGTTGAAGCAGATTAGCCTCAGGATCTATGAGAAAGCATCTCTGCTGGCTGAGGAAAAGGGTATAATAATAGCTGACACCAAATTCGAGTACGGTCTGCTTGGGGGGGAAGTAATTCTCATAGATGAGGTGTTGACTCCGGATTCCTCAAGGTTCTGGCCTGTAGATGGATATGAGAGAGGCAGGAGCCAGAAGAGCTTCGACAAGCAGTTCGTTAGGGATTACCTGGATGGATTAGGCTGGGATAAAAAACCCCCTGCTCCAGAACTCCCAGAGGATGTGGTCAAGAAAACTTCGGAGAAATACCTGGAGGCTTATCGGCGATTAACTGGTGGAGATATGCCTGCTGTATTTAATAAGTAACAGCGTGTTCTGTTTGAGAGGTAGGAGCCGTAGTGGGGAGATCGTCATGTTCTATCTGTCTACGTTGCGGTAAGCGGGTGCAGGGAGATAACCATCGCTAAAGTTAAGGGATTCCATGGCTCCTATGTTATCGAGGCCTGGGATGTCAAAGCCGTAAGGTGTACCTGCATCACTGGAGCCATGAGAGATCACTACCTAATCTATTCTTTTCTTCTTTTTTCTATTTTTCCTTTCCTTTCCCTTCTTCTTCAGACCTGTCTGGGGTTTTTTATCCATCCCTCTTTTGTAGTAATACATTGCAACTGCGGTGATGAGTAGCAGGGTGTTGAGTAGAATCAACAGGGGGGTCAGGTTTTCTTTCCCTGGTTTTCCGGGGGCGGTGGTTGTGGTTTTTTCTTCTATGATTGTGGTTGTTTGGGTGGTGGTGGTGCCTGTTGTGCTTGTTTCTGTTGATGTTGTTGTTTCTGTTGTTGAAGTGGTTGTTGTCTGGCAGGGCTTGCATGGTCCTCCGCAGTCTATCCCCTCTTCACCCTGGTTCAGTATCCCGTCACTGCAGGATGGGCATGGTTTACAGGAGCCGCCGCAGTCTATTCCCTCCTCGTTTTGATTCAGTATCCCGTCGAAGCAGCTTTCCTCCTGCACTGTGACTGCTCCCCCGCTTCTTCCACTGCTGCTTCCTCCGGAGGGGCCTCCACCTCCTCCCTTCTTGTTGTAGCATCCGCTGCTGTCTATCTCGCAGTCTGCTTTACATTTTAGGCTGCCGCTGTTGAATCCATAGCTTTTGCAGCTTACTCCTCCGAAATCTGTGCCGTCGCATTCCTCTCCCTTGTCTTTGACTCCGTCTCCGCAGTATGGCTCCTGTTTTATAGCGTATGCTGAGAACCCTGAGACCTGGACAGTGAATTTATTGTTGCCTGCGTCCAGGGTGGCGTTATCTGATACATCAACCCAGTTGCTGTCACACTCTCTATCAGTGAAATTCCAGCTGCTGCACCTGTAGACTCCCAGAAAGCTTTCATTGCATTGTGTTTCGTTGTAGCTTATGTTGAGTGTTGCGTTGCTTGCGTTGTAGTGTGATTCTATGGCATAGACTATAAGGAAGTCAGGGTATTCCTTTATCTGGTCCAGGCTGAGGAGTCGGTTGTTGTCTGCGCTGAGGTTGACGTCTCTCAATACCATGGTCAGGGAGTTATTGAGTCCCTGGATCACTAGATCAAACACGTAGTCTGGTATCTGGAGGCTGAAGTCTCCCTCCTCTGAGGTGTTGGATTGTATGAGGCTGTTTTCATAGTACAGGGTTAGTGTGCTGTTTATTCCGCTCCGGTTTCGGTCTCTTATTGTGGTATTGAATTCCAGTGAGGGGGCTGCTATGAAATAACTTGATATGTTGGATTCATGTCCTAGTGTGTCGTTGGCGTGGAATGTTACGTTGTATCTCCCGGTTTGGTTGGCGGTGAAGTTACAGGGTGGCTGTATAGTCCAGGACGGGTTGTGTGTTATGTTTATCCATTTATTGTCTGGGTTATTGTCTGTTGAGTTCATCTCTAGGTGCACTTGGCTGCCGTTGATTATTATCTGTGGGTTTATGCTGTGGGAGGTTATGTTGGGTGGTTTTGTGTCTATCCTTAGTTGCCGGGTTTCGCTGGTGTTTATGTTCAGGGCGTTGTCCCAGCAGGTCAGGTTCCAGCTGTAGTTTCCGTCTGTGAAATTTAGGGTGAGGTTGTGTGAGCTGCTATTTGGCACGTTAACGCTTTTATTGGTGACTCCGTTTATGGTCAGGTTGCAGTCTATGTGGGTGTCAACGTTGTCTGTTACGCTCCAGTTGAATGTGATTGATTGGCTGTCTGTGAGGAGGCTGTTGTTCGGT
>JAOZNG010000253.1 GCA_029933895.1 archaeon | reverse complement strand
TGAGCATCTCTCACCCCGGCGGCCCCTTCTTTGAGCTTTAGCCCCAGCGCTACTTTCTCTCCAGGATGGCGATGTACATGATGTCGGAGAGCTCTATTATCGCTCCCCTACCCCTGTACCTCACATATTTGAGCTCCTCGGAAAATAAAATTCCCGGCAGCACCTCCTCCGGAGGGAGGGGTTCAAAGCCCCTCTCCCCTCCCAGAAAATCCTCCACCACACCCTCTGTCTCCTCCTCCGTGAAGGTGCAGACGCTGTAGATGAGGTACCTGCGGCATCCCCGGGAGGCCTCACTTAAGATGCGCTTCTGCTTCACGGGGAACCCCTTAAGGTCCCTGTAATACTTCACCTCCGGGTTCCTGGCCGCAGCTCCGAGGCCGCTGCAGGGGGCATCCACAAGAACCACATCGTGCTCCCGGGGCCACCATTCCACCCTCACCGGCACCCTGTAGATCTCGGCCCTTCTCTCAAGGTTTCTCAGCTTTCCCCTGTTCTTATCATAGGCGAAGACGGGGGCCCCGTAGTATGCCATGGTGAGGGATTTGCCGCCGTTGCCTGCGCAATAGTCGAGCACATCGCCCCCCAGAAGAGCCGTGATCTTTGCAACAAGCTGGCTTGATGGGTCCTGAACGTGGGCCAGCCCCTCCTTTGCAGCCTTTGAGTACCTTCCCCTGCTCACCGTTCTGAGAGCGGTCTCGGGCATGAACTCCTCCGCCGCCATCCCCTCTCTCTCAAGCATGCTCTTCACCTCTCGCCTTCCACACCTTCGGAGGTTTACCGCAAGGAAGGTCTCGGGCTCTCTGTTTATCCTCTCCACGTAATCTACGTGTCTCAGAAGTATCTCGGATACCGCCTCGGAGCAGGAGAGCCTTATCGGGGGAGGGGCATCCTCTACCAACCCTTCATCCCACTCAACCTCACCCAGGGCGATTTTCACAAGGCTGGCAGGGGAGAGGGAGAACCCCTTCCTCTCAAGTATATATTCATAGAGCCTGCGGTGCCTCACCACTCTGTGTACAACCCCGGCCACCCTCTCCCTCTCCTCAAGGGTGAGTCCGGAGGAGGGGAGGGTTCTTCTGAGAACCCTTGCCATCTGGTCCCCCTTTAGCCACCCATCAACAGCCCTCTCAGCGACCCTCCGGAGTCTCCTGTCCATGCAGGAGGGAGATTGAAGGGGAGTTATAAGTTTTATCAGCAACCAAAGAAGAACTCC
>JAOZNG010000252.1 GCA_029933895.1 archaeon | reverse complement strand
TCTCCCTTATTCTATGATTTCACTGACAACACCTGCACCCACCGTCCTACCACCTTCCCGGATAGCAAACCGCAACTCCTTCTCCATCGCTATCGGTGTAATCAAACTCACCTCCAGCGTAACATTGTCACCAGGCATCACCATCTCCACACCCTCAGGCAATGTCACAACACCCGTCACATCAGTCGTCCTAAAATAAAACTGCGGCCTGTATCCATTAAAAAACGGCGTGTGCCTGCCTCCTTCCTCCTTCGTCAATATGTACGTCTCAGCCTTAAACTTCGTGTGCGGCGTTATCGTCCCAGGCTTGGCCACCACCTGGCCCCTCTGTACCTCGTCTCGCTTCGTACCCCTCAACAATACCCCTATGTTGTCTCCCGCTTGACCCTGATCCAATATCTTGCGAAACATCTCAACACCAGTGCATACCGTCTTGAGCGTCTCCCTTATCCCTACTACCTCAACCTCATCTCCAACCTTAATCACTCCTCGCTCCACTCTCCCAGTTACAACCGTCCCTCGTCCACTTATACTAAATACATCCTCTATAGGCATCAAAAACGGCTTGTCTATCTCCCTAACAGGCTCCGCTATATAATTGTCCAACGCATCCAATAACTCAAATATGGGCTTCACTTCCTCACTGTCCGGATCATCACTCTCCAACGCCTTCAAAGCACTACCCCGAATTATCGGTATCTCATCCCCAGGAAACTCATACTTCGTCAATAACTCCCTCAACTCCAACTCCACTAACTCTATCAGCTCCTCATCATCCACCATGTCACACTTGTTCAAAAATACCACTATGCTCGGCACCCCCACCTGCCTCGCCAACAATATGTGCTCACGGGTCTGCGGCATAGGACCATCATCAGCCCCCACAACCAATATCGCACCGTCCATCTGCGCAGCCCCCGTTATCATGTTCTTAATATAGTCAGCATGCCCAGGACAATCCACATGCGCATAATGCCGCCTGTCCGTCTCATACTCCACATGCGCCGTCGCTATCGTTATCCCCCTCGCCTTCTCCTCAGGCGCCTTGTCTATCTCATCAAACGGCACATACTCCGCTAACCCCTTCTTCGCTAAATGCTTCGTAATCGCCGCCGTCAATGTCGTCTTACCATGATCTATATGCCCAATAGTGCCCACGTTCACATGCGGCTTCTTCCTCTCAAATTTCTTCTTCGACATCGCTTACCTCCTTG
>JAOZNG010000251.1 GCA_029933895.1 archaeon | reverse complement strand
TATTACATGCGAAGAGGTGGTCGTTTAGCTGAGGAGTGAACACATTTTTGGTAGGGGGTATGGGTTGGAGATTAGTCAGGAAAGAGGATTCTTTAGAATCCACAGTCTTGTTACCTGTTGGGATGTACTTTATTGGGGGCAGGTATGCTGGCTCAGATATGAGGCGTATTATTGGTGTGGCTCCTTTCAAGTTTAAACCACAATCACTTTATATCACTCTTCATATATACATTACACAGTGTGGTGAGATAATGGGCCTCTTTCTGTGGTCGGTGGTCTTCCTCTTACTCCTTCAGTCGGTTCCTATTCCTTCCTCTTTAGATGGCCCACCGTCGTCTGCGGAAGCAGTGAGCTCTCCCCCTCTGGTTCTCTCAACACACTCTCCGATAGTGATAGAAGGGGATGAGAACTTCACGAGAGAGAACGGAGTGGTATCAGGAGATGGGACAGCCTCAAATCCATACGTTATAGAGAACTATACTATCCGACTGAACTCTTCCGGAACAGGGATTCTTATTAAGAATACCACTAAACACTTTGTAATAAGAAACTGTACGTTAATGGGGTCACAAAGCCCGGGCGGGTCGGTCGGAATTCGTCTGCAAAATGTGAGCAACGGAGAGATTCTCAATGTATATTTAACCTATTTATATCATGATATATATGTACTTGATTCGTTTAACATAGTAATAAAAAAGAATAAATTTTTAGATAATGAACGCATGTATGATGCTATTCGGGTTGACGATTCGCGTGATGTTTATATTCTGAATAATAGTGTTAGCGGAAATTTCGAGGGAATTAGGATTAATCGTTGTGAGGGTTGTCTTATTGCGAATAATCTTATAAAGCCTTTTGCCGAGGGTATACGCCTCCTTAGCACTGTTAATTCTCAAATAATAAATAATACAATTGACGGAGGACTATGGACTGCCATCAGTATAGATTATTCGAATAACATAACTGTACGAAAGAACATTAACAAGAGATCTTCATATGGTATTGCCGTAGTGGATTCTGCAGGATGCATAATAGAAAATAACACCTCCCTCAATAATACACGAGGTGGCATAGCACTGCTCTATTCCACAGAAATCTATGTAAAAGATAATGTGCTTTCCGGAAACAGGGATTATGGTATGTATATTCTCTGGCTGAATCATTCTGTAATTAGAAATAATACTGTAATTCATAATCGTGTACACGGAATGTTC
>JAOZNG010000107.1 GCA_029933895.1 archaeon | reverse complement strand
CCTCCAGAAAGGTTTCCCTGTCTATCTCACCCCGAACATACCTCTTCTTCAACAAATCCATCGGCGTATCATGCCTCCCGGAACCCCGAAGAAGCCAATAAAATATCAAAGCCAGAACCAAAATGAAAAGAAGGTTCATGAGATAAAAAGTGGGTATGCCCAAAAGTTCATGCGGAAAAGGTTTATGCTTAAATGCAACATGAGAAAGCTTCTCACCTGCACGGCGAACCAACTCGGTTGTTGTAACATTCATTTTTTACACCAGATTTATATTATCGATTAAAAAGAAAAAAAGAGGGTATAGATGATAAACCCCCATATTTAGACACTGGGGAAACCCATCATTCTAGAACCATGGGAACGCCCCATATGATGGCCCCGGAAACCGGCTCCCTTGCTTTCCTTAATCGCCGCATTAACATCCTCCTCGGTCGCATCCTCAGAGAGACCAAGCCTCTCTTTAATGACAGGAAGCCTCTCCCCCCTCATCAACTGCCTTCTCTCATTCTGGGCGTCAAATAATTCCCTGACGGTTGAATCCCAGGACAGGCCAAGCTCATCCAGATCCTCCTCAAATAAGGCCTCACGTATCTCCTTGTGGGTTGCGTTCTTGGTTAAACCAAGGTCCGTTAGTCTATTATTCCTTATGGCATCCATCACCTCAGAATGAGTAGCGTCCTCATCCAGTCCAAGTCCTTCTTTAATTTCATCAGTCACAGGGCATCCACCCCCTCTCTTACCCAGGCTGCTGAATCCGGCAGCATAAACCAGTCCCATAACCAGCAAAGCCGCCAAACCAGCAACAAAAAAATTCTTTAAATTCATTTCATATCACCTCTATAGTAGAAGAAATAGATGAAACCAGATAAGTATGGGGATGAAACACCTGTAACAATAAATGAAACATACCCCTTCTGGATTCTAGGCCGGAAGATCTAACTCATGATAGTAGTCCGCTAGCTCGTGATCCAGGAAATAACTAATCAGGGTTCTTATCACCACGATACCCCCCAAAACAGCCACCTCCTCCAGAGTGGGGTTAGATATTGTGTGGATTATATCAGCAGCAATCAGGAACTCCAGGCCAAGCAATAAATAGGAACCAAGCTGATGTCTCAGGGATTCCCTGCCGCAGGTAATTCTCTCGCCATGGAAACATGTGAACTCCAAGCGAAGAAGTCTTAAAAAAACAACCAACACACCCCATGTAATAACCGAAACCCCAATGATGGCGATACCGAGAGAGATATACAACAATAAATCAATTAATTCCATAATTAGATATACAAAAAGAGATAATAAACATGGAGAAATACCACACCCTCATATTAATGCTGCTTCTGTTATCTGCTGCATGCACGCAGCAGAGTCCAGAGACGACGACAGATATGTTGAAAACACCAACTGATTGTGGCAGGATAGAGGACATCGAGAGCAGAGAGAGATGCCTGATGGATGCAGCAACAGAAAACAGGGAGCCCAGGCTCTGCGAAGAGATAAATTACATTCCCTACAGAACAGCATGTCTCCAGAACATAGCCCAAGAAGACAGGGATCCTGGAATCTGCGAGAGAATAGAGGATAAAAACCAGAGAAGCAATTGCATCACCTCCATAGCCAAGGAAACAGGTGACTATATCCTCTGTGAGAAAATAGATCAGGTAAACGAGAGAGATAACTGCTTTACCCTGACAGCTTTCAACCAGAGAAACATCACCATATGCGATGGAATAGGAAACAGCTACAAGAGAGACGGCTGCCGTCTGGAGATAGCTGAGGCACTGAAAGACTATCTACTCTGCGACAGGATACAGAAAAAAAACCTGTGGGATGAATGCACCCTCCATATAGCGGTAGAAACCATGAACCAGAGGATATGCGATAGATTCACTATGCTATACAAGAAACAAGACTGTCTAGGAGCTATAGAGAGAGCGCGGCAAGGTAACTAAACCCGCCTCCTATTCCATACAATCTTGCCTTTACAGGTTATTTTCCTGATGCGGTGCATTGGAATCAAGGAGTCACCAAAAGCGAAGAAATCACCTGCCAGCTCTATTTCCCCGAAAGAAATCTCTCCAAGCTCATCAGATCCCCGGTCAATGTAGTGCACTACATATTCCCTCTCAGCAATCCCGTAATCCCATTTAATCCTGTACAGGGCATCTCTCTCAGTCAACTCCTTATCTAAGGCTTTCATTGAACACGTAACCCAGTAGTTTATAGATTAACTTGGCAGCCAGGTAATCAGGTGAACTGAGGCCCTCTATGGGAGAGAACTCCACAACATCAAAGCCCACCACATTCCTTTCCATGCACAGCAATTTCAGGAAATCCAGGAGCAGATACCAGTCCAGACCCCCTGGCTCCGGTGTTCCCACAGAAGGCATGATGGATGGGTCAAAGACGTCTAAGTCAATCGTCAGATAAACATCCTGCTTCAGGGAATTTATCGCCTCCCTGAACCATTCCCTGTTGTCAACGATGTCTCGGGCCCAGAGGATGTTGTAATTCTCTCTCTTGATTAGCTCATCCTCCTCTCTGCTGAGGCTTCTAACGCCAACCTGCACTGCATCAGCCATCTCCCGTACATGTGACATAACACATGCGTGGCTATATTTCTCTCCCCTGAATTCACACCTTAAGTCCGCGTGAGCGTCCAGCTGCAGAATCGATAAATCACGGTATCTCTCAATGAAGGCCTCCACCACCCCAACAGAGAGAGAGTGCTCTCCCCCGACCAGAACAGGAAACTTGCCGTCTCCTAAAACCTCTGCGGTTTTATCCCTTACCAACCTAACAGCCTCTGGGGGTTTCGTTCCCTTAAACTCGAGCCCCAGCAGGGATATACCTGCATCATAAGGTGAGCACTTCATCTCATGGTCGTATAACTCTAGATTCAGAAAAGCCTCCATTACAGCCTTAGGACCCTTCGAGGTGCCCTCACCCCATGATACAGTAGCCTCATAGGGCGCTAATAGAAACACAACACCTGCTTTCTCGTATTCAACGAACTCCCAGGAGATACTTAATGAATCGAATTCACGCATTCTCTTAAGTCACCAACGAAGTCCTCTAAAACCCCTCTGGAGACATGCGGCATCACCACAATCCGGATAGACTTGGTCTCCCTGTCCAGCGAGAGACGCCAGCCCCGTTGCAGCAACAACCCATGAAGCTGGGGCATATAATCAGAGGTTAAGGCCACGAAATTAATCTCGGGCTCTATAACAGGCTCCACACCCTCCACATCCTCCAGAAGAGACAACAGAAATCTGGTGTTCTCCATGCACTCCCTTACCCTGCCACTGAAGCCCTCCACCCCATAAGACATGAGGTTAGCCCACACAGCCGCTATAAAACCCGCGCTCCTGGACCCTGTTAGAGTGGGTGATGGGTCCTCTAGATAGGATGGTTTAAACCTCAGGTTCTTCATATATGATTCATCCCGGAAAAGTATACAACCCGAGGGTATGGGGGTGTAGCCCATCTTATGTGGGTCTATGGTTAATGAATCAATGTTCTCGAGGCCGAAATCTATTCTCTCCGAGTTCTCGAGGAACGGCAACACCATCCCGGCGAATGCAGCGTCCACGTGAAAGAATACATCTCCACAAAGCCCATTAACCTTATTTATAGGGTCCACGACACCCAATGCTGATGTTCCAGCGGTCAAAACCACAGCAAGAGTTTCATCCGAAATCTCCTCCCCTATAAAGGCCACGTCAGCCCTGAATTTCTCATCCAAGGGAATCCACTTAATCTCCAGCTCCAATAAATCCGCTGCCTTGTCCAGGGAATAGTGGGCTGATTCGGGCACCAGAATCTCTCTCCTGCCAGGGTATTTTTTCTTGGCAGCCCACAGTGCCTGAATGTTGGCTTCGGTCCCTCCGCTGGTCACGTAGCCGGAAAGATTTTTCTTCCCTAAAAGAGAACTGAACCATTCAATCACGTCCCTTTCCAGCCTCCCGGAATTAGGGAACACATGTCTATCCAGGACATTCACGTCAGAGAAAATCCTGTAGGCTTCAAGGGAAACAGCAGAGGGTTCGGTGCAGACGGAAGACAGAATCCTCCCGTCCGCAAAGAACGGGTCTTTTTCCCTCAACTCCATAAGCCTCTCCAGCACATCATTCATTTTTTATCATCAACCAGTTCCTCGATGGTTATCCTGCCCTCATGCAACGATGACCCTACCAAAACCCTGGATACACCTGCATCAAGGAGCATGATCACATCCGATAGAAACCGCACCCCGCCACCGTATATCAACTCCACACCATCAAGACGGTTCACTATCATCCTGCACAAATCCATGTTGGGGCCGGAAGACATTCCCACCCTGTCCAGGTCTATAACTATGACCTCAACTATGGTTGGGCTGTCCTGTATAAGATCAAGGAACACGTCAAGGTCGCATTTCATCTCGCATAAGAGGCATCCATCCCGTACGTCAAGGCCCAAGGCAAACTTTTTAGGGAACCTTAATAGGTTAATGGAGGTGAATGTTTCAGTAGCCAGTATGGGGGTTATGCCCGCCATCTCTATGGAAAAAATATCCTCCTCAGACCACGTGCCTATGTCCGCCATCACATTCAAGCCGGTCTCCCACCTTATCCTCTTAAGCAGATCAATGTTAGGTGACCTATTCACTATGCCGTCCAGGTCTGCTACGTAGATTAACCTGAATCCCAGCTGTTTATAGGCTTTGGAAACGTGGAGAGGGTTTGAGGAATCCACCAACGTACTGTTCAGCTCCCTGTAGCTCTCCCT
>JAOZNG010000250.1 GCA_029933895.1 archaeon | reverse complement strand
GGCCACTTCCTCGGCAAGTGCCTTCATAATAAGGCTGTGAGGGATATTGTCGAAGAATGCCTCTATATCGGCATCCAAGACAATCTTATATCCCTGCTGACAGAGTTCCAATACTCTCTTAACAGCCTGATGGCAGCTACGCCGATTCCTGAACCCGTAAGAGTCATCATGAAACATTCGTTCAAAGATAGGTTCAAGAAGCCTTCGAACCACTTCTTGTGCTACCCTGTCACGAACAGCGGGAATGCCGAGTGGGCGACGCTGTTTCTTCCCTTTTGGGATATAAGCTCTGCGAAGAGGGTAGGGTTGATATACCCTACTTTTCAACTCTTTCATAAGAGCGGTAAGGTTCTGTTCCAGTTGGAATTCAAACATCTGGATACTGACCTTATCAATCCCGCAGGCTCCTCTGTTACGTTTGACTGCCTTAAAGGCGTCTAACATAAGCTCAGGTGTTATCCTGCCAGTAAGGGAATGAACCTTGCGCTTCTTGCCCATGTTGCCTGACCTCCTTAGCATCATTGACCGGAGGGTAAGCGTCTACTGCTTATTTGAGGATGTTTCTTAGCATCTGGCGATTTACCCGGGAAAAGGCACGGGAGAACCTATGCGGTTCCAGGCACCAGGCTAACTTTCCCCTTGAAGCAACAGCGCCTCCCCCTCTCTCTGCGGTGCCTCCTTTCAGTCCACCCAAGGCGGACCTACTCCGGAGACGCTGTGAACCCTAAAGACGGGGCTGCTCGAGGAAGCCTTCCCGTCACCACCGCATAGTGTGACCACTTCATCTTAGACTTATAGGTCACATTTACCCTTTCGGCCTCTGGCTCATAGAGCCTCCGGCTCGGAGAGGACGGCGTGGGCTCTCACCGGTCAGCATAGCTGGCCATTTTCCCCAGGCGACGTCACCAACCACCCGGACGGTCTGTTATTGGTAACCGTGCACCCAATATCAGAGAGTCATGCAGACATGACCCAGTGCTTCACCAGAACTCGGAAGTTGGCACACCTTAAGGCCGAATCGTGACCCCTCCCGTGGTATCGCTGGCTGGCCCCTTCGATACAGTCCATTACTGGACTGCACTGGCTGCATACGGACTTTGTCCTTCGACCAGCGATTTCTGTACGGACACGGACCCGCACAGGTAGGATTAGATATGTTTCCATATCGCACCGTTTTATATATAATGACTGAGCCTGCTATGCCTGCGGCTCACGCAA
>JAOZNG010000009.1 GCA_029933895.1 archaeon | reverse complement strand
CCAGCAAAACAGCGGTCTTGCCCTCTATCATCTCAATGTATTCCTGCTCTGCAACATCCACCCTCCCCTCGAAGGAGATGTCCATCTCCTGTCCCTCACATATTCTGGCACTAGCCCTGGCGAGAATTTTTATTGCTTTTTTATCGCATAACTCAAAAGCCTTCGAGAACAATAGGTCTCCTGCCAGAATAGCAGTAGCATATCCATAAACCCTGTGCACTGATTTTTTCCCTCTCCTGAAGTCATCATCATCCATTATGTCATCGTGGATCAATGTGAAATTGTGGATTAATTCTAATGCAGCGGCAGTCGATAGAGCATCCCTGTCGCTTCCGCCAACAGCCCTGCATGCCAGGATACACAAAAGAGGTCTGATTCTCTTCCCTCCTGCAGTGATGATGTGGCTGGAGGCACTATAGAGGTTTTCCGGCTCGCCCTCCAGAACAGATTCTATGACGGAATCAACTTCCTCCATAACCGGCTGGAGCCTGGAAAAATCCATTTAATATAATATGTTTGTCAGATAATAAGTGAAGGCCTGTATCCGGAAACAACCTCCACCAGTTTCTCGGAGGATCCGCCTCCGACAGCAAACCTCTTGTTCCCGCTTGCTCCCCCGCCAAGTCTTCCGCAGATTTCTCTGGCTATATCAACAGCACAATATTTTGAGTCAGAGGCTACAACAATATTTGCTTTCTCATCGCTCTTGTTTGCTATGATTACTAGTGTATTATCCTCCAGGAGAGAGTCAGCCATGTGGTTGAGGTTTTTAACCTCCAGGTCACTGGTTAAATGCTTCACCACTTTCACATCATCAACGAGGATATAATCTGATTTAAGCTTTTTTCTGAGCTCTTCTTCCACCTCCCCCCGTAGCTTTGCTATGTCCTTCTTTTGCTGCTTCCATTCACTAAAAAGCTGGTTGCAGGACCTGAATGTATCCCCCACGGGAAGCTTTTTATATCTCTTGCTGTATACGCCAGCTTTTTCTATTGACTCCTCCAGTTTCCTGATTTTCTCAAGGTTCCGACGCCATTCATCCCTGAAGCGCTCCAGCGTTGAGGGCAGCTTTTCTATGGAAACAGAGAATACTGCTGCAAGACGCCTTAATTCCACCTCACCCAGATGCTGGAGGTCTACCTCGCAGGCTATCTCCTCAATACCCTTCCTGTGCCTCTCCAGAGCTGCTCCCGCCTTATACTCTAGTCTCACAACACCGTCCTGTATCCTCTTCACCCTGGTAATCTTCACAGAACCTAATTCCCCGGTTGAGTCGAAATGCGTTCCCCCACAGGCCTCCACATCCCAGCCTTTTATGTTGACTATCCTGATCTCTTTTCCGGGAACCGCTCCGCCCTGGTAGATGGTAAACCCGTATTTCTCTTCCGCATCGTTTCGGTTCATGAAGTATTTCTCTATAGGCCTGTCCTCCATGATTACCTTATTAGCTAGGGATTCTATCTTCCTTATTTCTCTGTCGTTCAGGGATGAGTAGTGTGTGATGTCCAGTCTGCTTAAATCCTCGCTCTTGTGGGCGCCGGCCTGCCATACATGATTCCCCAAGACTCTCCTGGCGGCTCCGTTGATTATGTGTGTCACAGTATGGTGTTTCATCAACTGAATCCTCCGGTTCCAGTTAATCTCACAGCTTACCTCCATACCCTCACTTAACCCGTCAATCCTCTTAACCTTGTGCAGTACAACATTCCCTTTCTTTATCACCTCTGTGACATCTCTACCGTCTATCTCACCAAGGTCCGTCTCCTGACCACCGCCCTCAGGATAAAAGAATGTTTTATCCAGTATCACATAGCTATTGAATAATTTAACTATTTTCGCCCTGAATCTTCTCCTCTTCTCATCCCGGTAGAAGGCAAGCTCGGTAGGCTCTAAACCAGGCGGGAGATTTACTTTCTCAATATCCTCTTCCCTCTTTGGAGTGGTGTGTTTCTCTGCGACCCGGATGTAGAAGTCGTCTGGTATCTCCACCCTCATAGCAGAGAACTCCTTCACCAGTTCAGGAACAAGCCCGTGTGAATCATAGAGGTAGATTAAATCCTCTATCGAAAAACCCCCACGTCCCTTAGACTCCAGCTCCTTATCTAATCCTTCAACAATCCTCCTCCCTTTGATGACTGTTTTATCGTATCTCTTCTCCTCCACCTCAGCCAGATTCAGTATATCCTCTCTGTTCGCCCTGAAGTCAGGGAAATAGTCTTCCATGCTCTTAATCTGCCAGCCGATTACTTCATGTAGGGGTATATTAAGGTCTAGGTTTTTCATGGACCTCAGGGCTCTTCTAACCAGTAACCTGGCGAAATAACCCTCCTTTACATTGGAGGGGACCACACCATCATTGAACATGAACGTCAGGGCCCTTGTGTGGTCACCTAGAGCATAAAGGTCCTCGAATGGCTTGGTTACTGAGACAAGTTTATCCACCGGGATGCCGATATTATCCGCCACCCGTTTCCTCAGTTGCTTCAGGTCGGCGTTTGATTCCACATTCATCATGCCAGCTATCCGGGAGTATTCTCCCAGGATATTGCGGTCTTCATCCAATTCCAGCTCTTTTTTAAGCCTCTTAAGCACTTCTGGCATAACCGCCTCATATGCGTTGGATGTGCCCTGCGAGACCCACGCAAACCTCTCTAACCCATAGCCCGTGTCAACCACCTGCATATCCATCTCCTCCCTGCCTGTGGATGTTTCCTCATACATCATAAAAACAAGGGTTGCCAGCTCCACCCCGTTAACGACGGCCTCAAAGCAAGGCCCCGAGTTACCTCCGCCCGCCCATTCGTCCTCGATGTAGGTTACATCCTCCCCAGATATGCCAAGCTCCAGGAGGAGGTTGTGGCATAACTCAACGGTTTCGTCCCTGAAATAAACCTCCTCTTCAAGAGTGTTGAAGGAGTGATGGGCCATCATCTCGAACATGGTGAAGTGTCGCCCTGTTTTCCCCACGTTGTCTATGTCGTTAAACCTCAAGGCAGGTTGACTCATCACCAGGGGATTCGCTGGAGGCTTTATTGTTCCATTAAGAACCCAGGGCTGGAAGCATGAGATTGATGCTATAGAGAAAAAGAGGTCATCCCTCCACCTGGCAACCACAGGATACCTGCTAATTCTCTCATGACCATGTTTCTCGAAAAAGCGTAGATAGAGTTCCCTCATCTCGTTCAGTTCAATTCTTTTTTTGGTTGGCGGGTTGTCTATGAAAGAGTACTCGCTGCAGGGGGGCTCCCCACAGTCTGCTCCCTCACCCAGAGTCCAGAAATGTTTACCGCACTCAGGGCACCTCTTTCTACTGAAACCCTGCTCCCTGAACAACTCAACCTCATAGTCAGACATTACTATTAAGAATCAGATTGAGCATTAAAATCCGATTACCTTCTTCTGGTCAGATGCTTGGCAGTTAATAACAACACATCCCTTCTTGTTTAACTTCTATCCCCCCAGCTATTTCTTTCTCCTGGAGTACAGGAACATGGAGAAGGTTGTCAAAATCATTATCGCCCACACGACAGGATACCCGTACCGCCACCCCGGCTCCGGCATGTGCTTGAAGTTCATTCCATAGACTCCTGCAATAAACGTCAGGGATATGGAGATGGTGGCTATTACGGTAAGGGCCTTATGACCTCGTTCATCCGGTTGCTTACGCTGGAGAGGTAGATGTCAAGCATCCCGGAAATCACGTCTGCTCCGGCTGTTATCCTGTAAAATGGCCTCTGGATAGATTACCTCCCTGCTCCTGAAGGATGGCGTTTAGGTGAACGGTTCAACTGCTGCGTGAACCGAAACGCCCAGAATACTTTCTGGTGAATACTGCCCCAAAAAGGAAGATCTGTGCTGAGTAATAAACCCACACCAGAATCAGGACAAGAGAGCCTGCCGCCCCATGGAGAGAGGCTATATCACTGTAGTCCAGATATAATCCCACAAAAAGATTACCTAAGTTAAACAGGAGAGATGCTAAAACAGCTCCCAGATACACATCAACCCAGGGAACCCTCACCGAAGGCAGGAGCGTATAGAGCACTGAAAAAAGCAGCGCCACCGAGATAAGAGAGAATATAAAGTTCAGGAGCCCGGTCAGGGGCTGGTAGAAGAGAACAGAGGGAACCAAGGTGCTGGCAAAAACCGAAGCAAGCAATAAGAAACCCACACCCATAACCAAAGCGAAAGAAAGCAGACGGGAGTTTATTATATACCATAAACCCCTGCCCTTCTCTGGATCGAAATCCCAGATATTGTTTAGAGCTCTCCTAGCATTAAAGAAGATGCCGGTAGCAGCATAGATTAAGACAGCAACGCCCAGGACCGTGGCTAATACACCAGAGTCCGGTGTTCCCATGTTCCCCACCATCACCTCAATCATTTCAGCCGCTCTCTCTCCCAGAAAAGCCTGTAAATACTCGAGGGCCTTGCCTTTTACCTCCTCTTTTCCAGAGAAGTAGCCGAATACGGAGATTGATATAACCAGCAGGGGAGCCAGGGAGAATACGGCATAATAGGCGAGGGAAGCTGCTAGTAAAGAAATGTTTTTGTTATTCCATTCAGTGAATGTATCACCGAGTAAGGCTGCAAATTCTCTTGGATTCATAGTGTTGTCAACACCCAGCAGTCTTATTATTTACAGTAGCCATTATAAAGTCGTTATTTTGCTCACCCTATAATCCACCCTTTGCTGAACCCCAAGCCGTAATTTAATATCTCTATTTTAAGTTATAAAGTGGATACGGATTTATACTATAAACAGCCTAGGCCTGTAAGGGCCCTGGAGATTGAGAAACTTAAGCTGGAAAACCATGTACTGGATGGGTCAGGGAAGAGACCGGTTGCTATTTCTGTTGTGGTACCCACGTTCAACAAAAACGACATGAGATACAATAGGGCGGTGTTGAATGTTATAAGCACCTGCGGCAGCCTGATAGATGAGGGAGTGATTGATGAGGTGGTTATCGCCGACAGCTCAAGAACGGAGGATGATAAGGTGGACATGGAGTTCATGGAGTTTCTTTTATCTATTGCCATCAAGTACTCCAAGACCTTTGAGAAGGAGGTTGAGTTTGTGAGGGGCCTGCCCGAGGGTAAGATGAGGGCACTGCAGGGCAGGTATGATTTCTCTTTCAGGATACAGAGCCAGATAGACCCTGAACTCCACAGGATATACATGGAGCAGGGCATTCTAAGCAGGGAGGAGATAGAGGACCTGAAGAACGGTAAAGGCGCTAACATGTGGTTTTCTGTGCCAGTAACCTACGGGGACATTATATGCTTTGTTGACTCGGACATAGTCTCCTTCAGGAAGCACTACGTTAAAGGCCTCTGTCAGCCCATCCTGAGGGGCTGGAACTCTGAAGCCAGAAGAGATGAACCCCAATCCTCGAAGGCATTCACTAAGGCATCCTATATCAGGCTCCACAAGATACCTAAGGGTTTCAAGATGGGAGGCCGCCTCTCCAGGTTGTTTGGCATCCCCATGTTCCAGGTTTTGAACAAGCATGATGTCTTATCTGGCTTAAATAAAATCACCCACCCATTCAGCGGGGAATGCGCTATCACAAGGTACGCCATCAACAAGCTTCAGTTCTCCAACGGCTACGACATCGAGACATCAATACTCTGCCAGCTGTGGAAGGAGTTCGGCATAGAGAAGATGGCGGAATACAACTTCGGATTCTTCAGGCACATACCTGGGGATGAAGATCATGCCGATGAAATGCTGGAGGAAATCTCTATGGCCCTTTTTTACTGGCTCAGGAGATATGGTTTTATTGAGGGGTTGGGGGATTTTGATTCCCTCATCAGGGAATACGAGGAGGAGGCAACGGACATGATAGACGTCTACAAAAGAATCGCTGAAAAAATACCCAGCCGGCTTACCTACGGGGAGAGACAGGTGAGAGAAGACAGGGAGAGGATTGAACGCTACAGGGATATAATTAAATCCGGCTACATGCGCTCTGTGAACAATAAACCGAAGCTTTTAAGGCCCTGGGATGATATAAAGAGAGAGGTTAACCTGAGGAGGGGGTACAGTTATGCTACCCTGAAGTCAACGCTCCAGGACAGGGTTAACAAGTTCACCTCCAACATGATTCTGTCTTACATAAGGATTTACGTGGACCGCTCCAACAGAATAATCTCGCACTTTATTGAATAGAATGGGTGAGGAATTGATTATCTACTCGGACCTTGACGGAACCCTGCTGGACGTTAAATATTCCTTCCATGATGCGTTACCAGCCCTGCAGGAGGTGAAGAGGAAGGATATTCCTTTGATTTTCTGCACCAGCAAGACGAGATCGGAGATACTATACTGTCAGGGGGAGATGGATGTAGAGGGTCCTTTTATTTCCGAGAACGGCGGCGCTGTTTTTATCCCAGAAGGGTATTTCCGGGATGTGGAATTCGATGGAATGATTGAGGGCTACGGTGTTATAGAGTTAGGCACCAGGTATGAGAAGCTAAGGAGGATATTAGGTGAGATTAAGCTGGAATGTGAATGCGAAATCAGGGGTTTCGGGGACTTGAGCGTTGAGGATTTGATGGAAATCTCTGGTTTAGATAGGAGGTCAGCTGAACTCTCCAAGAGGAGGGAATACGATGAACCCTTTCTCATGGAATGCTCTGTTGAGGAGAGAGAGAGGGTGATTGAGTTAATACGAGAGAAAGGCTTGGGTTACACCAGAGGGGGTTTGTTCTCTCACTTGATGGGCGACAACGACAAGGGGAGGGCTGTTAATATTCTGACGGAAACATTTAGGAGGAATGGTTTCAGGGGTAGGACTGTTGGCTTAGGCGACAGCTGTAATGACTTCCCTTTACTGGATAACGTTGACGTGCCTGTTCTGGTAAGGAAACCTGGCGGCGGGTTCGCTGACTTTATGAGGGAGGATTTGGTTAAGACTGAGGGTGTTGGTCCGGTAGGCTGGAATCAGGCTGTCTTGGATATTATTGGAGGGTTATATTAATCCCTTCTCTGTTAGCTTGTAGTAGATTTTCAGGTATTCGGCGTGGCTCCACGTCAGTGGCACAACCCAGTAGACCAGGTTGTTTTTGTATTCCTCGCTCTTCAATACCCTCTGGGCTTCTTCTTTCCTTCCTACGCTGCTGTATCGGCCGACCTCGACTGCCTCCCTCTTCCATTGCTTGAATCTTTTTTTTGTCGAGACGTGTTCGGGGATTAATCCGCCCCTGTTGTATTCCAGAAACCATTTAATGTATTTCTCTGCCTTATCTGTTTCATCTATGTCCAGGTAGTATTGGGCCATCCAGCCGGTGTACATCGAGTAGGGCCCGTATCCCCCGTTGTTTCTGCCGGGTTTCCCGTATTTCTCCATGTATCTGCAGATTCCTGTGAGCTCTTGGTCCCAGAGGTTTTCTTCGATGTATTTCACTGTGTTTTTCATGACTGTTTCGTTGATTCCTATGCATCTGGTGATGTAGGGCGCCATCTCGCTGATGTCTGCGTCGCTTATCCGTCGGTGGTCTTCTAGTTTGATGAAGCGGTTGCCGTCGATGAGTTTTTTGGAGATGCCTATCCAGAGGTCTCTTGCCAGGTCCCGCCATTCCTCGGCTTTGTCTTTTTTCTTTATGAGGGTTGCTATCTTGTAGCTGCTACGTATCCCGGAATAGCAGGTTACGTTAACCCATACATCGAATCCAGCCTCCATTGGAGGCCACTCATGGATGCTGTTGAGCGAGAACAGTAGTCTTTCCTCTGGCAGGTAGTGCTCCTTGATGAACTCCACTCCTTGATTGATGGACTTCCATGCTTTTTCCATGAATTTCCTATCTTCTGTGCTCTCATAGTACAGCCGCAGCATGTGGAGCACCAGCCCGTTGCAGTCCAGCTGCGGTGGCCGGTAGCTTGCTATATTGCCTTCCGGGTCGTATCTCTGAGCCCATTCACCGGTTTCTCTCTGTACCTTCAGCAGGAAATCCAGCGACTTCTTCACTCTCCTGTAGTCCTTTAGTTCGTTCATCACCCGCAGTGTTAACGCCAGATCCCGGGGGTAGACGTAGGGGTATCTGGCTTCCGGGGGGGAGGCCATGATCCCTCCGTTCCTGAGGTATACTGAGTCAATAACCCCAAGGCTTTTTTTCTGTATCTTCTTCAGCTCCTGCTTCTCTTTTCTCGTGAACATCTTATTCACTGTCTGCATGAATACATGAAGCCAGTAAAAGAACAACCAGAGACAATAAAAGCTTGTTTTTCATTTAAACCCCATCCTCGTCTTTAAGGAATATTGATGCCAGCTTATCCTTGAGTGTTTTCTTTTTCCTTTTTTTTCTCAGCTCAATCTCCCTGATGCCTGTTTTCTCTTCAGTCTCATTTTTCAGGAACAGGGGCTTTATTTTCCCTGCAATACCGCTCTTTTCTTCCTCCACAGGAGGTTTTGGCTTGTCCCTGACCTTGACGGAGGATTTATGTCTTGTCTCTCTGGCCCTGATGTTCACGGTAATAGGCTGCTCCACGCATTCACCAACAAGAAGAGCCTGTCCCACAGACAGCTGCTTAATATCCTGCTCCATCCCGGGAGTGAATCCCTCAATGGACTGACTTATAGCCCTCAAGTCGTTTGGGTTAGTAACCTTCAATATTATCTGGGTGTTGCATTGAGATAAAACGTTCTTGTCCACCCTAGCAGGTCTCTGGCTTACCACACAGAGATAGAATCCGAACTTCCGGCCCTCGGAGGCGATGTTCCTCAACAAATTAGATGACAAAACATCCCCGAAACCCCTTTCTGGGCAGAAGTTATGTGCCTCCTCAATAAGGAAGAAGAAAGCAGGTAGTTCCCCAATCTTGGCTGAATTAAACAAGTCACCTGCTATCTTGGTGATGACCAGCTCCTGAATCTGTGGCTCCGCCCCCTTAAGGTTTAGTATGGTAGCCTGACCCTCCCTCACAACATCTCTCTCGGTCAGGGGTTTCCCGTCGAAGATACCGGAGTTCCTGAGGGTCTCAAGCCCCGACACAACCTTCCAGCCGCTCTTATCACCCTCCATCTTCACCACATTAATCAAATCCTGGAGGGAGTAATCCTTATGCTCCAGGCGCTTGAGGGCTTCATAGACCAGAGACTTCTGCCTGTCCGTCAGCCTCATGGGTATGATGTCAATCAACTCCTGGAGGCTGAACCGGGGGTTGAGGATTAGTTTCTCCGCCCCAGGGTTGGTTAATATGTTGACAGCGTACTCCCTGATTTTCGATTCATAACTTTTCGGCTTGACGCCGTATTTAAGCATCCGGTCGAAGTCATCGTTTTCATCTCTCAGGGTGGCGTATTCCCCGTGGGGGTCTATTACCACGATGGGTATGTTGTTTTTGAGCAACTCCTCGAGTAGTACAGCAACGGTATAGCTTTTGCCGGCACCTGTTTTCGCCAAAACGGAAACATGCTTCCCTATGGTCTTGGAGGTGCTCAGGTAGACTGGGATGTCATGCCCCTCCAACAATCCTAGATAGATGTTTCTGCCCCGGCTCTGGCTTAAACCCAGCACCTCCCTGATCAATTCCTTGTCTGCTGCGTAGACTTTCTCGTTGGGCTTGAAGGGGCTTCTGGGAATCAATACCTGGTCTCTGTCCTTGTATCCTACGGTTTTAGCGTCTGCCATCAGGACCTCATCCCCGTCCTCTATGTACCTCCTCAGGCCGTCTATGCGGGCCAGCACCCAGCCGTAGACTTCATGGTTTATTTTCACAAAACAGCCTTTTTCCACATCATGCGTCGATAATAGGATGCTGAATCTGGTGGTCTTGACCTCGCCCTCTATTGTTCCAATAAAGCGTACCATGATATTATCATAATTGGGTTAGGAGGTAAATATTTATACGGGATTTTGAGACATGGAAACCAGCACTTATATAGAGAAGCAGGAGTTGATGCAGGGAAGGGTTTCGGTAGAGGATTCAGTTGATTTAGGGAGTATAGAGCTGGTTGCTGGAGCAGACCAGGCCTTCCCCTCAAGAGATAGGGTTATCTCTTGCGTGGTTGTTTTAGCCTATCCCGGGATGGAGGTGGTTGAGGAGAGATACGCTGTAAGAGATGTTGGGTTGCCCTACATCCCCGGGTTGTTGTCTTACAGGGAGGGTCCCTCCATCCTTGACGCCTTCCGTAAACTAGACAAGAAACCTGATATTTTATTGGTGGACGGGCACGGCATAGCTCATCCCAGGAGGCTTGGGCTGGCATCTTATGTGGGAGTGGAACTGGATTATCCGACTATTGGAGTAGCAAAGAGGAAGCTGGTCGGCGAATACATTACGCCTGAGAAGACAGGTGACTGCTCCAGGCTGGTGTACGATAATGAAGTAGTAGGTTACGTCTATAAATCCAGGGAGGGATGTAATCCCTTGTTCATCTCCCCGGGGCATAAAATCGGTCTGGAGTCCAGCCTCAGGGTGGTGGAGGAATGCATCAGAGACCATAAGCTCCCGGAGCCTATCAGATTAGCTGATAAACTAGTGAACCTCTATAAGAGAGGCCATCCTTAGTGTTCCCTGAGCCATATACTCTTATTGCCATACTCTATAATTCAATAAAATGTCCCCGTTTAGTGTTGTGTTGGTGGAGCCCAGGTATGAGGGCAACATTGGCTCAGTCGCGAGGGTGATGAAAAATTTCGGCTTCAAGAAGCTTGTTCTAGTAAAACCGGCGGATCTGGGAGGGGAGGCAAAGGCTAAAGCCATGCACGCCCAAGACCTGCTGGAGAACGCTAGAGTCGTTGACTCCTTCAGGGATATAGAGAGGGGATTTGATTTCCTAGCGGGTACCACATCAGAGACGGGAACAGATAAAAACCATCTCAGGAATCCTGTTTTTCCTGAGGAGTTAGTTAACGCCCTGGATTCAGGGGGGGAAATCGCTCTAGTATTCGGCAGGGAGGATTATGGATTGCTGAATGAGGAGCTTAAGGCGTGTGATTTGCTGGTGACCATTCCAGCTAGCAGAGAGTATCCCACAATGAATTTAGCGGTTTCTGTTGCAGTAATCCTGTACGAAATCAGCCGCCAGAGAACCAGGAAGGAATACAGGGGATTGAAGAAATTCCAGAAGGCAGACAGGATAGAGAAAAATGTTTTGTTGGATAGATACAGTGATTTAGTGGACTCAGTCTACGACCAGGATTTTAACAGGAGACTGGCAAAAAAAACATTCAAGCAGTTGATGGGGAGGGCCTTTATCTCAGGGAGAGAGGCCTTCAATCTGGCTGGTGTATTCAGGAAAGCATCTGAGAGAAAGAGGAGGTGACTTGTACCAGGTATGCTTGTTGAGTGAGACTAAGACCATTTAATCCTTGTTTCCCTGCCATTTATCTCTGAGATATCCGCTCTTATCTCCTCTCTTAAATCATCCATCTCTCTCCGCAACTCTTTAGTCTTCTCCTCAAGAGTCCCTAACTCCCCCTCCATAAGCCTTATCTCGCTCTCTGCGCTCTCCAACGCAGAGTTCAGCTTCTCCTTCTTTACCAGAACCCGGGACCCTGATATGGACTCCGAGAGGGCTTTCTTCTCCTGCAGAAGGCTCTCATATTCCCTTCTGATGGAATCAAGGTCTGCCTCCATTAGATTACCTATCCTCTCGGAGGTCTTCCTCCTCTCCCGCTCCTTTAATCTGATTTTACCCTCCCTGACACAGCCTTCAAGCTTCCCTAGTATCCCTGATAAATTACCTCCGTCGGAAAAAAACTGCTTAACAGGCTCATCAATGAAACCATCAACTCTCTCCAAAACCGCCTTATCCAGCTCAAACGCCTGCTTCCTGTACTTCCTCAGAGGCCTCTTCAGGGGCGTTAAGAGGTGATAAACCCTGGACTCAAGCCCGTCAAGTCTCTCATCTATCACCCTGAGTTCCTCCCTCATCCGGGACAGCTCCTTCACCTCCTCGGAGGTGGAGAGATTACTTAACTCCTCCCTTAAGCCTTTTCTTTTTTCTTTAAGGGAATCCAAAACCATGCTCTTCTCTCTGAGGAGGGAATCCATGGACTCTATCTCACCCAGACAGGAGTCCATCCTATGGAATCTGTTTAAGGCTTTATCGGAGGAGCTTTCCACACCGGTTGAACGCTTAACCAGCTCCTCCAAGGAATCAGAGCAACGGAGTAGTTTCTTGGATTCCTTCTTTATCTCCTTAACCTCTGCATCAAAGATCAGGGGGAGATATCTTCCCTGCCCCACATGCACTCTGGCTAATGAATCAAGCATGTTCCTTAAATCTGTATGCAGCTGCTTTAGGTCGGTGAATTCAGAGGCTTTCCTGCTCAGGAAGGGATTAAGTGCCTCCCTCACGCCAGTAACAAAGGAAGGCTTTGATGTCTTAGCAATCCTTTTAAGCTTGACTGCCGTATCATCGGGTATGCTGGCCTCATCAATCTCTCTAGCAATGGACTCGATACGTGAAACACTATCAAGTATCTCCTTAATCAGAGGCCTTGCCTTCCCCAGAACATGTTTCCTCTTCCTTACCCTTATATCCTCCAGCAGAATTCTGGCTTCACCTGAATCCATGACCTCAGGCCCTGACTTTTTCTTGAAAAACCTATCCCAGAGACTCAATCTTACCATCTAGTTCATTTATTGTTGAGGAGCCTGTCAGGAACATGGAAATCCTCAACTCCGTGAAGATTCTATCAAGGTATCCTAGTACTCCCTGCTCCCCATCCCGGTAGTATGCCCTGAGGAGGGGTAATGCCATCCCGGCAACGTCAGCCCCTAAAGCCAGGGATTTCGCCACATCCACTCCGCTCCTCACGCCCCCTGAGGCAATCAAGGGTCTGCCTGTTTTGGATAGGTTCACTATGCACTCCGCGGTGGGAACGCCGAAGCTTTTGAAGGACTCGCTTATTTCAAGCGCTTTCTCACCTGTCCTGAATCCCTCAATAACACCCCATGAGGTGCCTCCAACACCACCTACATCGAAGGCTGAAACCCTGGTTTTCTCTGCCACAGGGAGGGTTAAACCCGAGCCCACGCCCTTGACTATAACAGGCTTATCCAGCTTGGATGCCAGCTTGTTTATTCTCTCAATCAAGTCCTTGAAGTTTCTGTCACCCTCCGGCTGAATCACCTCCTGCAGGGGATTAACGTGTAAAGCTAATGCGTCAGCATCAATCATCTCCACAGCCTTCCTGCACTCTTTCAGGCCGTAGCCGTGGTTTAATTGCACTGCTCCCAGGTTGGCTATCAAGTAGACGTCTGGGGCAACATCCCTCACCTGGAAAGTCCCCTCAAGAGATGAATCCTCTAACGCAGCCCTCTGGCTTCCCACCCCAAAAGCGAGGCCGTGTTTCTGAGCTATTCCGGCCATACACCTGTTGATTTCACCCCCCTCACCGCTACCCCCGGTCATGGCCTCGATGATGAAGGGATAACTGAGTTTTTTTCCCAGAAAGAAGGTGGAGGTGTCTATTTCATCGAAGTCTATCTCAGGGAGCTCCATGTAGAGCAGCCTGTATTTCCCAAGACCTGTGTCACCTGACTCCACATCCCTCTCTATGCAAATCCTGAGATGGTCTATTTTGCGTTTTTTTATCATCTATATAGGATTATGATTAAGGTCTTATATTAAATCTATGGAGTTGTCATCCAGTCGCCTATGACAGGGATGCTGGAGGCTATATATCCCCTATTTTCTTATAAAGGTGCCTACATGCTCCCCCATCAGGGCTTTTTCCACTAAACCAGGCTCTAGACCTGAGACAACCTGTACCTCAACGCCCTGGGAAGCAGCGTCCATCAAAGCCTCAATCTTGCCCTTCATGCCTCCCGTGACGTCAGTTGACCTTGAGCCCGTCAACTCCAGACCACCTAGATCCCGGGGATTAAGTTCAGGGATGAATTCAGCTTCTCCGTCAATTTTAGGGTCTGAGGAATATATCCCCCTAACGTCAGCGGCCAGCACAACCCGCCTAGCCTTCAGCTTCAAGGCCAGATAAGGTGCCAGATAGTCTCCGGATAAAACACCCACCCCTCTCTTCTCGTCCAGCAACAGGTCACCATAGCCTACAGGAACAACACCAATGGATAGAAAGCCCTCAAGTAGCCTGACCTGGAAATCAAGGATTCTTCCATCACTTAATAAACCGGAGGCAGATGGCTGGAACGCCACGGCATTAACGCCAGCATTCACCAACGACTCTAGCACGCAATAATTCAAGCCCTCCATGGACATCCGGGTTTCCACCAGACCAGCCAGCTGTCTGCTGTCACTGAAACCCTTATCTAGGCCGTATTTTCTCACCGGGTTATGCCCGAAGGGTCCTGCCCCATGGACCACCACCATGCGGTATCCCTTCTTCTTTAAGACCTCATAGACCTCGGAAGAGATCCCATCCAGGTTACTGGATTCTATCTCAGCTCTATCCTCTCTCTTTTTCGTGATCACCGATCCCCCGATCTTTAACACAACCACGTCAGCCATCCTTATCCACAAAAACATATCCCTCCCTGATTACTATTCTGTCGCCGGAGTTTATTTTAGAGATGTCTATGTTATCCACGCAGGGGATGTCCGATATTATGGCACCGACTGCAACAATCGGCTCACATAACCTGTTTATTATAGCTCTTGGAGCGGTGTTGTTTTTCTTCATCCGGTAGAGGGAATATGAACCCACTGTAGAGCCTTTCCCTTCAGGGAAAACCAGAATCCTGTCCTTTATGGATTCACCCTCCAGGGGATGACCTTTCTCTACCACAACGCCTGTTTCCGGGTTAACGCATCCGAAAAAGGATACAGGCTCCTCGGACTTCAAGGCGATTCCTTCCGCGAAACCATTCCTTATAACCCTGGCCCTGTACTCCTTCAAGGCTCCCACCTCCCAGATAACGCTGAATTAATGCACTGTCTCAGGGAACCGAACCTCACCCGGAGACCGCAGTGTGAGGGCACATAAAAAGCCATCTTCCCTGAGTCGGTTGCCATAGACTTGAAACCAAGCTCCTCCACCGGGGCGACAACCATGCAGGTGTCTGAGACCACAACAGCACCAGAATCCTGTATCCTGTCCAGGAGACCGCTACCCTCTGCCTTCTGCTTAACGTATCTTGAGGTTGTAATCCATAATGCGGTCTTGACTTTCTCACCCTCCAGGAGGGATGATATCTCCTCCAGCTCCTCCATTGAGGCATGAGGGCAGCCTATAGAGACTAAATCAATCACCCTGGTTTTTGAATTCAGTTCCCTGTATCCCTCAGCAAGATCTTCTATCTCCAGAACAGGGGTGTCTTTTTTTATCGAGTCGGGGTTTGCCTCGGGGGTTACGTTCTCAACATGGTACATTGCCACGGAACCGGACGCTGCCATGGCTGCACCCAGGGATTTGAGCTGGTCTGGTGAGGGATTAAATAAACCCCTGAAGTAGGGTATCCTGCCCCCAACCCTCTTTCCCACCATGTAACCCAGAGCGCTATAGTCTGATGCAGACCTGATGGATGGGCGGACGTCAACTACGTAATCTGCTCTCCTGTTCACGTCAAGGTGTAAGCCGTATTCCGGAGTCAAACCTGTTAAAGCCGAGGAGAGGGCTGAGATGCTGGACTCTCTGTTGGTTCTGGCTCCCAAAACGGAGTTGGCGTAGGAAACGGCAGAGGACTCGCTCCAGGCGACATGCTCCCCCAGCTCTGGTTTATTCCCTGCCAGGTAGGGGGTGCAGGTACATTGAGGCTCTAAACCCATCCCTTTGAAGACATCAATAAGCCTTAACTGCTTCACTGCAAATTTCTCAGGGAAACCCAGCTTCCTCCAGTCCATGAGATCCATTCCCGCCGGATTCAGGAAGGCCTTAACTCTGGCCTTAACCCCTGTTTCAGCCCAATCCTCCAGGAACTCCAGGCCAGCATCCCCCAGGTTCTTGAAGCTGACTCCTGAAACCTGCACGCTCTCCACCGGAATAAGCCTCTCTGCATTGTATATCTTCCCCAGGGCAGATAGTACCTCCATAGCCCTCTGAATGCCTCTACCTTCACAACCCTCAAGCATATTCTTTTCTTTTTTCGTGAGATGCATTATTCACCAACCCGTACCTCCTGGAAATCTCTCCTGTCCCTGACTTGCGGTATGGTAGCATCTAGCCCAATCTTTAATGTCATGCAATCCTCTCCAGCTGAAGGGTCAAGGGAGCTTCCCTTCTCCCTTCTCGTGTACATGTCTGTTTCACCCTGGAATCTCGTGGCAAGAGACCACTCCACTGCTCTGCTGTCGTGTACATCTATATCGGAGTCTACAATAACCAGATGCTTCATGCTTTTATGGGCATTAAACGCTGCATCAATCGCCTTCTTCCCATCATCGGGATTTTTTTTGTCTATTGATACCACTCCATGAAGCCATCCACACCCCCCTGTAGTCAAAGAAACATCCCTGCACCCGCAAACCCTGGAAACGTGATTATAGATTAAGGGCTCCCTGGGCATGCCCATCAAGAGCTGATGTTCCTCAAGAGAGGGGAGTATGGTGTGATATATCGGGTTCCTTTTATGGGTTATTTTTTTTATTTCAATAACCGGCTCCTCCCTCACGGAATCCAGTGTCCGGGTAACGTCAAGGAAGGGTCCCTCCCTGTGTTTTTTGTCTGTTATCTTCCCCTCCAGCACTATCTCTGAGTCAGCCGGGACAAGAAGGTCGTTTGTCCTGCACCTCACCACCATGAATTCGCTCAGGGTGTTGGCTATATCCATCTCGCTGACTCCAATAGGGGGGGACAGGGCAGCAGACAGTAATATAGCTGGATGCAGGCCTATGCATATGGCAACATCAAGCTCGCCGTCAGCTCTCTCCATGAACTCATACAGGTTCCTCCTGCATATCCTCGCAACAAGTTTATCCTTCGCTATTGGAGTGGCCCTGTGGAAGCTCATGTTTAATCCATACCCTGAGTCTGATGCAACAAAAACCCCGGAGGTTATGTATGGCCCAATATCATTGCTGGTGTATGTTGGTATAGGTATCCTTGATAAATCCACTTCATCCTCTATGACATCATGGCATGCCCCCCTGCTTGTTTCTTCCGGGGTGGAGGGATTCTCCATAGCATGGTTTATTTTGTATAGAAGTTCCTTCCCCTCCACACCTAAGGCTGCTAAGAATTTCTCCCTCCTGTTGCAGAGGTTCT
>JAOZNG010000106.1 GCA_029933895.1 archaeon | reverse complement strand
ACTGGGGTTCGCTGGATATCGAAGATTACAGGAAGTTATTCAATGAATTTGGCATAGAATCCTTCGAGAGATACAAGCATGCACTCTCAGAGAACAGGTACGTGAGGAGGGATATAATATTTGGTCACAGGGACTTCGGGAGAATAATGAATGCCATAGAGAAAAAAGAGCCCTTCGTGATGATGACAGGATTGATGCCCTCAGGGAGATTCCATTTCGGCCACAAGATGGTGGCTGACCAGATAATCCACTACCAGCAACTTGGAGCGCAGGTATATGTGTGCTCAGCTGATTTAGAGGCCTACACCATCAGGGGAATGGACCTGCCCAAGGCCAGGGAGATAGCAGTCAACGAATACCTTCCGAATTACGTGGCCCTGGGGCTGGATTTAGATAAAACAACCTTCTGGCTCCAGACAGACTATGTAGTGCCCTATTATAGATTCAGGGACCTGCTATCCAGAAAGGTAACCATGAACGAGCTGAAGGGCATCTACGGGAAGCTATCCCCCGGAAAGATACTATCTGTTCTAGCGCAGAGTGCAGACATACTCCACCCCCAGCTGGAAGAGTTCGACGGACCCATGCCCACTGTCGTCCCGGTGGGAGCAGACCAGGACCCCCACATAAGGCTGACCAGGGATTTATCTGGCAGATTCCAGCTGGAATACGATCTCATCCCGCCCTCATCAACATACCATAAATTCATGAGAGGCCTGCATGGTGGGAAGATGAGCTCCTCTGAGCCTAAATCGTTTATCGCATTATCAGATAAACCCAAAGATGCCATGAGAAAGATTATGACAGCTAAGACAGGCGGCAGGTCCACAGTGGATGAGCAGAGAGAGAAAGGCGGCAGACCAGAGAAATGCACTGTATACGATTTATTACTCTACCACCTAATTGAGGACGACAAGGAATTAAGGAAGACATACGACAGCTGCAGGTCGGGGGCTTTGATTTGCGGGGAATGCAAGGCAAAGTGCGCTGATTTGATGGCGAGATTCCTTGACAACCACCATAAAAGAATGGAGAAAGCTCGAAATAAAGTCAGAACGTACCTAGAAAAGAAAGACTAATCCAGCCCTAAATCCCTCTTTATCTGCAGGTATTCCTCCCTGGTTATCTCACCCCTCGCGTATCTCTCCCTGAGAATCTCCAGTGGAGCATCCTTAGCGTCTTGGGTTTTCGATACCTTCTCCACCTTTTTTCCCTCTTCCCCATAACCTTCGAATCTGCCATCTATTCCCTGCTGGATAATGCTTGATATCTTCCTCGCTGTCTTGTTGGGTATGCTCCTCAGCTGCAGGTTATGGGAGAAAAACCTCATCTTTATGTTTATTGTGGAGTTGAAGAATCCCTTGTTTATGGTTACGTTGCTCATATCGTTGTATCGATAGTCCCGTATGCTCTTCATGTAGGATAGGATGTGAGGTCTACGTACTATTACCCTCTCTGAGGTTATGAATATCTCGTCGGGGCCGATGGGTTGCTCTATGCGGGCCTGCCTCACCCCATAGAACACATCCTCACCGGGAATCAGCATATCCTTAATGTCTTTCGCGGTTGGTATATCAACCCCGCTCAATATGCTCTCAAGAGACATATAACCACCAATTAATTATTCAGTTGGGATATAAATATCTCTCATTCCCTAATCTCTTTAAATCCCAAAAAATGGGCTTAGTCAAAAAGAGACACCCCCGGATTGGTGTCTACGTCTGTCACTGCGGACAGAACATAAGTTCTGTAGTAAACGTTTCTGAGGTTAGAAAATACGCTGAATCACTGCCCAATGTGGTCCTAGCAAGAGAGAACAGATACACATGCAGCGACCTGGGGCAGAGTTCCATAGCAAAAGATATAAAGAAGCATGAACTCGAAAGAGTTGTTGTAGCCTCCTGCTCCCCGAGACTGCACGAGATAGCGTTCAGGGAGGTTCTTGACTCCAGCGGACTGAATCCCTACCTCTTCGAGATGGTCAACATAAGGGAGCAGTGTTCTTGGGTTCATTCAAAGGATAAGGAGAAAGCAACAGAGAAGGCTAAGGATTTGGTGCGGGCTGCTGTTGCCAGGTCCACGCTGCTTGAGCCGGTGGAGAAGATTAAAAAAGACGTCACCAAGGCTGTTCTGGTAATCGGAGGAGGTATTGCGGGAATAACATCGGCTCTACATCTAGCCAGGGCAGGAATCAAGACCTACCTGGTGGAGAAGGAAGCCAGCATAGGAGGGCACATGGCCCAGCTGGACAAGACCTACCCCACACTGGATTGCTCTCTCTGCATATTATCACCCAGGATGGTGGATATGAAAAAGGAACCTAACATCGAACTGCTCTCCTACTCTGACGTGGTGAACGTGGAGGGCTATGTGGGGAATTTCACAGCCAGGGTTAGGAAAAATCCGAGGTATGTGGATGCGGAAAAGTGCATCGGCTGTGGAATATGCAGTGATGTCTGTCCCGTAAATGTGGTGGATGGATTCAATCAGGGGATGATGCATAGGAAGGCGATTCACATACCGTTCCCCCAGGCGGTTCCAAACGCTTACCTTATAGACAAGGTAAACTGTCTCCACTTTCAGACTGGAGCATGTCAACTATGCGCTAAGAAATGCGACAACAATGCCATAGACTTCAACCAGAAGGAGGAGTTCCTAGATATAGAAGTCGGGGCAATGATCATAGCCACAGGATTTCAGTTGTTTGATGCGAAAAGAAAAAAAGAATACGGCTACGGTAGATTCAGTAATGTTTTAACCAACCTTGATTTCGAGAGAATCCTGAGCGCTGACGGCCCCACAGGAGGTAAGATCAAAAGACAGGGCGACGGTAAAAAACCAGACTCTATCGCCTTCATACAGTGCGTGGGCTCCAGGGACGAGAACTTCAACACCTACTGTTCGACAATCTGCTGCATGATTTCGCTGAAGCACGCCATACAGGTCAGGGAAAAAAACCCTGAGACTGAGGTATACATCTACTCCAACGACATCAGGACAAGCGGTAAAGACCTTGAGGAATTCTACAAGAGAGGCAGGGAGAGGGGAGTATACTTTATCAGGGGACTGCCTTCTGAGATACAGGAGGACCCTGAGACAGGAGAGCTTATCCTCCGCTCCGAGGACCTGAACATGGGCAGGATACTGGAAAACAGAGTGGAGATGGTTGTTCTAGCAGCAGGTGTAGAGCCTCCACCCTCTGTAGGGAGGATAATGAGGAAGCTACACCTGAACCAGAGCCCGGATGGGTTTATCATGGAAGCCCACCCAAAGCTGAGACCGGTGGATACCAACATAGCAGGCGTTTACATAGCCGGATGTGCGCAGTTCCCTAAAGGCATTCCCGAGACAGTAGCCCAGGCAGGTGGTGCTGCCATGGCCTCAACCGAGGTTGTCTTGAAGGATGAAATCCCGATAGAGGAGACAACAGCATTCATTGATGAAGAGAAATGCAGCGGTTGCGGTATCTGTGTAAACGTGTGTCCGTATGAAGCAATCAAGTTGACTGATAAAGGCATTGTTGAGATAAACGAGATACTCTGCAAGGGATGCGGCTCATGTGCCGTTGCCTGTCCCTCCTCAGTTATACAGCAGACTCATTTTCTGGATTCACAAATTAAAGCCCAGATTAATGCAATTTTAAGTGATTGACATGGAAGCAAAAAATAAGTTTGAGCCCCGGATTGTCGGGTTCCTGTGCAACTGGTGCTCTTACGCTGGAGCAGACCTAGCTGGCACCTCCAGGATGGAGTATCCCCCGAATCTGAGGTCTATCAGGGTTATGTGCTCCTCCAGAGTCAACCCGTTGTTTGTGTTGAAGGCATTCCAGGAGGGAGCTGACGGCGTCTTCATAGGGGGATGTCACCCCCAGGACTGTCACTATATGGAGGGTAACTATTACACCAGGAGGAGGTTTATGCTCCTTAAACGTTTAATTGAGTACATGGGAATCAACCCCGGAAGGCTCAGGGTTGAGTGGGTGTCTGCATCCGAGGGAGAGAGATTCGCTGAGATAGTAAGGGAGTTCACCAGCTACCTAGAGAGACTAGGTCCCCTGGATTTAAGGAGGAGGGTATGTGAGGGTGTCTGACGCAGAGGATGTTTTAAGAAGGGAGTCCAGGAGTCTCCTGGAGAAGGGAGAGGTTGATTCAGTCCTCGGATACTGTATGGAAGGCAATAAGGTGATTCCCTGCTTTATCTCATCTCCAGAGGAAGTGGAGAGACTCGTATGGAATAACCGGTGTAAGAATAACCTGGCAGTATATCTAAGAGACCTGGATGGCAGGATTGGTGTTGTAGCTAAAGGCTGTGACTCCAGAGCGATTGTTGAGTTGCTTAAGGCTAAGCAGGTGGAGAGGGGGAAATTGGTTATCATGGGGGTGTCCTGCATGGGGATGGTGAACAAAGAAGCTGAAGAGTATGGAAGCTGCAGGGTTTGCCTGCATCGAAACCCAGTAGTCTATGACATCTTTGTGGGAGAGAAAGTCAGGGAGAGAGAGGGGAGAGAGATAGATGAATTAGATTCTTTATCCATTAAGGAGAGGCTTGAGTTCTGGAGTAAACAGTTTAGAAGATGTATCAGTTGCTTGGCCTGCAGGAGCGTGTGCCCCATGTGTTTCTGTGAGGATTGTGTTCTGGAGAAAAGAGAGCCTGAGTGGGTTACCAGGGCAGGGGACGCAAGCGACATGTTCCTTTTACATGCGATCAAGGCAACGCATATGGCGGGCAGGTGTGTTGAGTGCGGGGAATGTGAGAGAGCATGTCCGGTAGATATTCCATTGATGCACCTTTACTCCAGGGTATGCCGGGATGTGGAGGAGCTTTTTGG
>JAOZNG010000105.1 GCA_029933895.1 archaeon | reverse complement strand
CCACCATGGGCGAGGGTAAACGGTTTCTGCTCTCACTCACAATCTTCTCATTAGTGGCCGGAGGGGTGCTCGGGATTGACCACTACGTTGGGCCCATTGAGGAGCCCGAGGGATACAAGATACTGGACTACTCTGCGGCCCTCTACCCGAACGGAACCCTGGAGGAGGTATACACCTACCTGGTCAAGAACGATGGAGAATTTCACGTTCTCTACAGAAGCTGGGGGAGCGAGGTCAGATTCGCCCGGGGAGAGGGGGAGAGGGTCATCCCGATTGACGTCAACGTGACCCCCTCCGAAGGCTGCATAGGCTACGCCTGTAGCTCCCTGGGCCAGCTGGAGACCTACCACGGAAAGGACCTCACAATCTACAGCTCCGGCTACGTTAAGAGGAACGAGATGGGAATATACTGCAGGGAGGGGTTGAGGAAGGGGATATATGTGGTGAGGTATACTGTGAAGATCTATCCGGAGCTTCAAAAGGGGAGTGACGGCTACCTCCTTCACATAACCTTCTCCGAGGATGGAAGCGCGTATGAGAGGGTGGCCATAAGGTTGACAGGCTTTGACGTCGAAGATGTTTGGGTGCCCTCCTACATGGAGGCTGCCGGCGAGGAGAACCTCACCATAAGAACAAAGGAGAGAATAGACGGCCCCATAACAGCGGCGATCCTCTTAAAGAGCGTTCCGGAAAACTTCACCAGAAGTGGGCTCGCCGAAGTGAAAAGCGCCTCCCGTGAGGGGAGGTGGTCCATCCGGAAAGTGAATCTGCTCTACATGTTCTCCCTGGGCACGTATACGGTTGTGAAATACTACTACATCCTCTTTCCTGTCTTCTTCCTAGCCCTCTACCTTCTCCTCGGAAGGGAGAAGTACCCGGGGCGCGTGGAGAGTGAGAGGATACTGCCCCCCCGGAGAAGACCGCCGTGGATCGTGAGCTACATATTCGGCGGATACGGGGGCAAGAAGATATGCTCCGAGGGGCTTCTGGCTACACTGCTGGACATGAAGAGGAAGGGGTTAATACGTATCGAGGGGGGAAAGATCTACGTTCTGTCGGATTACACAACCGACCCCTTCGAGAGAAGGGTTCTGGACTTTCTGAGGAGACACTCCGGGAAGGACGGGCTGGAGCTGACCAAGATAAAAGGCGCCCTCACCACCGGGGCGGATGCGGAGCTGAAGGAAGACCTTCTAAGACTTCTTAAAGCGGATGGGGAGATATTGGAGTACAAAGAGGAGTTCCTTGAGGATTACGTGCCCTGGGCCCAGTACTCCTACATCGTGCCTTCCCTTACCATTCTTATGATTCTTTTCATTCTGGTGTTTTTTATGTCCAGCTTCCGGGGCTACATCGAGTCGGCCCTTGTGTACTCCGCACTGGGGCTCTTTCCACTTCTCACTGACAACCCTATAAGGAGGTCTTTCGTCACCCGCTGGAAGAACGATTACTACAGGGAGAAACTTCAGTGGGACGCCTTCAGAAAGACTGTAAAAGAAAAGAAGATAGACCCCGAGACTGTTGAAGACCCGCTGGTGGAGGACTGGATCATATACGGTACCGCCCTGGGAGTGGGTAATGAGGTCTACGATAAGCTCCTCACATACTCAGGGTCCGCCGGGGTTCTGCTTCTCGGATACCCCTCCTTGAGTGGAACCTTCTCCACCCTCCCCTCCCTGAAATATATTAGCGGTGGCGGCCTGGATACGGAGTTTTGGTTGGAGGTGGCTTCGATGGGGGTGTAGCTGGTGCTAGGTGAAAATTAGAAATTTTAGATGGAATAGTAAATCTTAAGTAATCCTAAATAGATTTCACATTATGCTCACTCTGATAATTTACGATATAAGTGAAGATAAACCCAGAAAGAAGCTATCTGACTATCTCCTAGACAGAGGATTATTCAGGGTACAATACTCTTCCTTCGTGGGGGACCTTAACTACCATGATAGGAAGGTCATGGAGGCCGAGATGAAAAAGTTCCTTACGTCCGAACAGGACTCGGTAATAATCGTCCCCATCTGTAAGAATTGCTTCAGGCAACACAAGATACTATCCAATGTTGAGAAGAGACTTGTTCACACAGATGAGGTAGAGTTTGCGTGAGGGATGACTATGGTTTATAGATTAACTGATGTTGAAAGGAAGTTGGTTTTAAACAGACTCATACCTCTCGCTAGAGAAGTGAGTGTTTCAGAGGACCTTCGGGGATGGTCGTGGTACAAATCCCCTCTTCAACCTCCCTATCCTGATTCTAAAGTACCTATGTATCTCGTCTCATCAAACTGGTGCCCCACATCCAGAGATGTTTATTTAAAGATGGTCTTGAAGGAAGGGGGGAAGCCCAATGATCTTGTTCTTCTCGGGTGGGCAATCCATCGTGCCGTAGCCTCCGCATACATAGACTTCCAGAACAACGAAATGAAAGACAAAGAAGAGTTGGCAGATATCTTGCGGGCGAAGATGTCGAATTTAACCGATGAAGTGAAAAACATCTGTTGGAACCTCTACCAGTACGTGTACAGCGGATGCAAAACCGAATATGACCGAATCAAGGCCTCACAGCCTTATGCCGCAGCAAGAGATGTCATTCAGACTTCAACTCCTTATCTGATAGAGCACAGGATCTCTGGAGAGCTTCTGGGCCTCTCCAACATCTTGTCTGTAGACTGTTACGATTATTTGAAAGGTATTGTCTATGACCTAAAGACGAATCTTGAACCCCAGCTGTGGCACAGGCTATACGCAACAGGGTACGCACTAACCTTGGAGTCCCTATATGAGATACCTATCGATATAGGTTGCATTGTTTATCTTAAAACCACAAGGGATTCCTTTACTCTTAAGAAAGACATATTCTTTATAAATGACGACCTGAGGGCATGGTGGATCGAAGAACGGGACAAGAAGATGGAACTAGTATCAGGGAGGGAGGACCCCGGAGTCGCAGGCTCCTGCCCCGAGAACTGTATCTACTGGGAGGTGTGCCATTAATGAAGCGCCTTGTGGTTGACGGCTATGGGAAATATGTGGGGTGTGCAGGTGAGAGGATTGTAGTCAAAGAAAACAAAAAAGTAGTGGCTCAAGAGCTACCAGAGGATATCAGGAGTGTCATTCTTTCAGGGAAGTGCTCAATATCCACAGACGCCATTATTAAGCTATGTAAGTCGGGGGCAGACATCGTAGTTCTGGATTACAGGGGGGAAGTAGTCGCCAGGATGAGTTTTGGAATGTTTAGAACAGTTAAGACCAGAAGGGAGCAATATCTTGGATATTACGACCAAAGGGGTGTGGATATAGCGAAGGCTGTGGTTGTCTCAAAGCTATATAACCAGAGATATCTCCTGTATACATATGGAAAGAGGAGAGAGGACCTCAGGGATTTCTGCTTGGAGAGAGTGGCTGAAATAGACCGTGAGATTGACTTGGTTAAGGGATTTGAAGCCGAGTGCATTGATTCAGTGAGAGGAAGCTTATTAGGTGCTGAGGGGAGAGGTTCCAACAGCTACTGGAGAGGAATACAGAAGATTCTGCCAAAACAACTTGAGTTCCCCGGAAGGGTCGGAAGGGGTGCTAGGGACTTCTTTAATTCCACCTTGAACTATGGTTATGCGGTCCTAGAAGGGGAAGTTGAACGTGGAATACATTTCGCCGGCTTAGATCCATATGCGGGTTTTCTTCACACCGATCGACCGGGCAAACCCTCCCTTACTCTAGATATAATGGAGATGTTCAGGCAACAGTGTGTTGACAGGGTGCTTCTATCCTTAGTCACAAAAAGAGCTCTAAAAGTAGAGGAAGCTCCTAGAGGAATGCTAGCGGAGAAAACGAAAAGAATCATCCTTAAAGAGATTCTATCCAAGTTCGAGGAGCACGTTAGGGTGGGTGGAATCAAAATTCGCTGGACCGATTTAATCCTTGACAAATGCAGAGAGGTAGCAAAGTACCTTCGGGGTGAAAAGGCAACTGTGGAGCCCTTCTACCTCAGGTGGTAGGCAGTGATAAGCGTTTTTGACATCTTGAAATATTACTATTGTCCCCGGGAATTCTATCTCCTGAAGGTCTTAAAGGCGCCTTTTCGGGCCAAGACAAAAATGGTATATGGCAAGGTCCAGCAGGAGAAAGAAGAGGAGAGGAGATTGATAAGAAACTTCTTTGGAGAAGAGCTGAAGGATATCCAGTTTGGAGTATATTTAGAAGATTTGGATCTAGGCCTCACAGGAATAGTGGACGCTTTGCTTTTTCTAAATAATGGAGACATAGTTCCTCTCGAGATGAAATATACTGATTTCACAGATTTGAACCTTCAGAAGAAGAAGCAGATATATGCATACGCAAAACTAATTGAGACTTCTTTCAGAAAAAGCGTCAATTATGGTTACATACTGTTCATTAAGCAAAGGCGCATTAAAAAGATACCTGTAACCGCTGATGATAAGCTCTTCATAATAAATGATGTGACTAAGTTGAAGAAGATCCTCGAAGAGGAGAAAATACCGCCCTACACCCACTCCAGAAAATGCAACTACTGCGAGGTCAAAAGGTTTTGCGGCCGCCCGGGGATATGATCTGGCTGAATTCAAATGTTCGACGATCTCCACTGTTACAGCGAAATCCGTCACCAGTTTTCAAACCCATAGGAAATGGTTTGAAGCTCTGGACACCCTTCGACGCTCTTTAAATATAAGAAAAGATTCGACACATCGTCGAAAAAAGTCACACCTCCGATTCCCCCCACGCCAGACAGGATAGCCCGTCCGCACTACAACAGATATAAATATAATTATAAATATGTCGGTTTAAGTAGCCAGATGCGTAAAAGGCAGATTGAAAG